>JACCVN010000520.1 GCA_013698165.1 Parachlamydiaceae bacterium
TCACTGGGCAGACTGTCGATATAGGTAGAACGCATTTTTTCCAGCCCGCGATATTCAAGAAGTTTCCCTGCAATAGGGTAATTGATCCTTAATACATCGAGAACATCGGAGTCTGTCTTCATTTGTCCGGTGGAAGTTTTCTTTCCAGATTTAATCCCTAGTTTTTCAAAGATGGCGACAAGCTGTTTTGGAGAATTAATATTAAACTCTTCGCCGGCAAGGACATAAATTTCTTGTTCAAGTATTTTTATTTGAGCAGTGATTTCTTCAGACATCTTTTCAAGTAGGGGCAAATCTAGGAAAATTCCGGCCCTTTCCATTTTTGCCAGAACTTTCATGAGAGGCAGCTCAACATTATAGTAGAGCTTATCAAGCCCCCGCTCATCAACTTGAGGTGAAAAAAGCAGCTTAAGCCTGACAGTGTAATCCACATCTTCACAGCAATAAGTGGACATTTTTTCGATAGGAACTTCGCTTATGGCGATCGTGTCTTTGCCTTTGCCGGTAAGATCTCTGATCGAAATTTTCATTTTCCCAAATGTTTCCAGCACAAGAGCGTCGAGGGAATGCTGTCGACTGTGAGAATTAAGTAGATATGATGCTAAAATTGTATCGAAAGAGACATTTGCCAGATGTATATTGTGGTTTCCCAGGACATGATAGTCATATTTGAGATTATGGCCATAAAAGCCGATATTCGGATTTTCAAAAAGCGGTTTTAAGGCTTCGAGAACTCTTTTTGGACCAAGCAATCCGTTGAGGGGGACATACCAGGCTTTGCCGGGCTCAACGCCAAAGCCGAACCCTACGATTTCTGCCTGCAGCGGTTTGATGCTTGATGTTTCAGTAACGAAACAGATCTCGGTCTGTTTAAAAAGGAACTCTAACAGGTCTGCAAAATGACCTTCATCGTCGACAATCGTGTACTCCTCAGCAATTGCATTAGTGACAACAATATTTGTCACAGGCTGCAGGGCGTCAAGTTCTTTGATGAGCGAATTGAAGTTCATGGAGGCATAAAATTCACGCAGCGGAAGATATGAGGGCTGCCGAAGGGCATAGAAATCGGGTTCGTGGGGAATCGGCACGGCAGTATCGATAGTCACAAGCTTTTGGCTCAATCTAGCAAGGTCAGCATTTAAAATGGCGACTTCACGTTTTTTGTTTTCGGTAATTGCACTCGCATTGTTCAGCATATTTTCTAATGATCCGAACTGCGTCAAATATTTGACTGCTGTTTTGGGGCCAAAACCTGCCAAACCGGGAACATTATCTGAGGCATCGCCAACGATTGCAAGGTAATCGATGATCAGCGACGGGGGGACTCCGTAGTTGGCTTCGATTTCTGCAGCTCCAAGGATTAAATTGTCTTTGTAGGTGTTTAATATAAAGACTTTATCGTTAACTAGCTGGCAAAGATCTTTGTCACCAGAGCATAAATAGACTTCAGTATCATGCAGCTCTGACCAGAGAGCAATACTGCCCATTGTATCATCGGCCTCAACCTCAGGGATTGAAAGCATCGGTATTCCCATTAATCCGCATAGCTGGCGCGCCCGTTCAATTTGGTAGATGAGATCCCCAGGAGTGGCTTGACGGTGGGCTTTATACTCTGCATATTGCTCGCGGCGTTGTTTAATCCCATTTTCGCCGTCGAAGACTGCCACAAAATGCGTAGGTTTAAAATCCTTGAAGAGCTTCATGACTGATCGCGCAAAACCAAAAAGCGCGTTGGTTGATTCACCCTTAGCATTGCTCATATTGCGGATAGCAAAATAGGCGCTATACAAATACGCAGATGCGTCTAATACAAAAAGCTTTTTCATCAAATTCCCGTGTGGAGGTATGGACTAAAGGACTAAATGGACCTGTAAAATGTAGCCTGCTGCGTCTCTCAGCAGGAGCCAGCGAAGCGTACACGCTTCTTGCTCATCGTACCTGCTACGAGACGCAGCGGTCTACATTTCAAGCCGTAAGGAGGCGGGCAACAATAACTTTGGCGCAGCCTAAAAGTCAAAATTATTATTGCCCGCCTCCTAACTTGGAATGAGTTTAATTCTAAGGTGACCTCAAAGGCAATAGATAAATCCAGTTGTGCACCAATTTTTTTCGGGATCGACTCGATTTGGAAAGGTTGTGATTTTCAGAAACTATATTTTACCCTAACTATTAATTGCATTCAATCTTCTATTGTGCTATAGTGTTTTTTATATTAATGGTATTAACTTAGGGAATCTATGGATACATCTTCAGTGTTCTCAATTGAATATAGTGGGGCAGACGTAATAAATAATATATGTTCTCTTCTAAATCCAAAAGATTTATGTGTTATTTCAAGCACCTGCAAGTCGTTAGAAATTATAGGTCGCAATATTTTTTGGGATAGAATTCTTACTTTATCTCATTCCGCAGAAGAATTACCTTCAGAAGTAAGGCGTCTTGAACTACTACTTTTTTCTAAAGATCAAAATGACAAACATTTTCTAGTTGATATTTTTAAAAAAATTAAATTAAAAAACGTCTCAACCCAAGTAAAGTTATGTGATAATTTACTTTTATCATTTTTTTGGGAAATTGATAAAAATATTTATAAACGTATGATTAAATTATTCAATCATCCTTCTTCCCCTAAAGCATTTAAGATTAGACTATTAAATCGCATGAATTCGATAGGCTTTCCTATTTTTGAAAAGTTAAAATGGACAAAGAGAAGGAGAGAAAACGGACTTTTGCCAAAAAATATAAATGCTTTCAATTTTGTAGAAATTCCCCCCGATATATTTTCTAAAATTAAAGTCCACCCGGAACATCATTTTAAAAATAACGAATTAGTGGCTGTAATCGCTAAAACACATTATTCTGCTTTGTCTTCATTATATTTTGGAGTAGTCAATAAACAAACAAATAGTATGTATACGATAAGTCTTCAACTAACAGAGAAAAAAGAATTTAAACTAATTCAGCTGAAAAAAGCCTTTGAAATAGGAAAATTTCCCCACAATTCTAAACTGCCAAGTTTTTGTAGCAATAAATAGTCTGGAAATTCTTTTTCTGGCAAAGGTGATCTCTGGCTTTCACCTCATTTACCCTGTAATTTATTTCTTAATCTCAATTAATTATTAGCTATAGACAGTTTTTATTTGAAAGTGGTATAAATAGTAGTAGAATGCTTCTAATTTAGGGAGGTATTTAATATATGGAAACAAATTTGCCGCCTAAGCTTGTCAGAATTGATAGCTCTCGAGACCTCGTAAGCAAAAAACTTGTCAGAACTGAAAGCTTTAAAGAGGTCAATAAAAGCCAAATTTCATCTGGAAACACAAAAGTTACAATTCAACAGATGGGTAAACTTGTTAATGATCCATCTAAACAAATTATAATATCTGAAAATGGAAGTATTCATCAAATTGGATTGAATAGTCTTGAAAACTCCCATGATGCGATTGCAAGGGACGTCAAGACAAAGGATACACTTCTTGCAGCTGCAAAACTACTTGGAAATAATAAAATTAAAAAGGAGCATATAGAACTTGAAGCTTCGGCTTCTAAAATAGTTGCACTATACAATATAGAACCAGATAATAAAAAGATAAAAAAGGAATTGAAACAAGGATTTAACAAAGCCGCTGACATCCTGAAAAATAAGATAGAAAAAAGTTATCAAGACACCGCTAAGATCAAAGCGTCTGCGAAACCATTTAGCCGCGAAAACCGACTAGGTGTAGTGCGTGCTCAATTCCAGGATATAAATTTAGGTAAGAATAATGACGGAGTAGATGTTCACAGGTATGTTCATGCAGGGATTATAAACATAATGGATAATCAAAAAAAAGTTTCGACTAATGGAGCTCAACAAGGTAATATTGGTAATTTTGAAATGGAACCTAAAGAATCTCTTGCGATATTTGTAGATAGAATTGAAATTGTTATGCGGACATTTGAAGAAAAAGTTACTGCTAATGTGAGTGACGAGGATAAACTTAAATTAAGTGAAAGCATCAGTGATCTATTAGACGATATGAGGAAAGACGAGGATGATGGAGATGCGTCCGCTACATTAGATCAGACTATGAGAAGTTGGGCCAATCAGGGAAATCCCGCACAAAAAAATATGATGAAATTACTGCATACGATGAATCAAGAGTTTACCGATGGGGTGACTAAACCTCTTAGGAGGATGGCGCTAGATAAAAGCAATGATTCCCCAGGTACATTATTAAAAATAGAAAATATAGACATTGCTTTGGAGAAGGGTATTAAAAAGGTTGACTACGAATTTGGAGAGAATGAAGTAAAAGTGACGCATACCTTTACCTCTGAAGTGATACAGGACAAAAAAGTTAAATCTGAACTTATGCAAAAAACTGTATTGACTGCAAAGCTTGATAACCTTTCTGAATGGGATTGGTCTGAAAAATTGAGTGTGATTTCCAAAGATAATACTAATAATGGTTTAATACTAGCTGAAAAATTACACCTTCTAGCTACTGACAGTGGCTTCAATACCGATCTTATAGTCACCAAATAATTTTGAAAGAACTTCCAAGAATAAAGTGTGCGAATTCACCCAATTGCGAACATTGAAGGCTATAAATGCCATTCCAGGTCTATACTGCCCAAAGTCTCAGATTTAAAATTGGCGGTGGCTCGTTAAGTGATTCCACCGTCGTCGCTTAGTTCTCGAATCAAGACTATTTTAGTAAAATAGCGTTTGCCTTGTATAACTTAAATTTGCGCTTCAGTTCATGTTCAGGAATCTCAGATTGTAAATGTTCATTGACATTTCCCCCCATAGCACAAAGATTACCCATATTGATTTCTTTGGGTTCAACCCCTTTCCATGCAAGAGTTCTGGCATGGAAAGATTCCCCTTTCCCAAGCAATTGTGGAATGGCATGAGAGGGTGGAACATAAAAAGGAGCACTTTTGAGTTCATTCAAGGGAACTGTAATGCTATAGGCGGTATTGAATTCCGTCATATAACGAAATGGAGTGGCTCCCTGATCCCAAAAACATCCAACAAAGAGGCCTGTACCAAATGATAGACTGTGAACTTTATTAGTCTTGCATCCATAAGCATTGTCCAGACTGATTTTTGCGCCACGATGTAGCAAAACTGATGTTTGAGCAACTTTACTGCAGTCTAATTTATTGGCACTTTTAATCACTTGCATTTGTCGATCATTCCAAACACCCATGCGATCATGAGTGTTAAATAGATTTTCGCTTCCAAAGTGTGCTGTGGGGCCTACGTCATCGCCATTGATATATATCGTGGTATCGTTACAAGTTTTTTTTTGATTTTTGCAGACCCCTCTTTTAATTTCACCGCATTCGGTTTTTTTATAAAAACTGGTTAGGAACTGAATGGATGTGTCCACATGGGCAGCTAATTCGCTATAAGTCAAGCCCCCAGGTTTGGGAGATAGTCTGTTAACAATATCCTTGTTTAAGCGATAAGCGATATCGATAACATCATCTCTGTAAACAATATCAGGATCTCCACCGCAGTTTTTATTTTCTGGCATCACATTTTTAAATGGTAGGGCATGCCAGCACATTCGTTCTTCTTTTGTTTTCTTTATGAATGCATCAAGCCCTTCTTTGTCATTTGCAAAATATATATTATGTATGGAAGGAGTCATAATAGGGCATGTACTCTTATTATTTAAATCCTCTTGGATGCAGTTTTCGATGTAAGTTAGTTCATATAAAGTTCGTGGTATAAAGGCAACTTCAAGGGCAGGGTCTATTTTATTAACTTTTTTTCTGATCGTTTCATACCGACAAGCATACTCTTTTTCGGCATCTTTTGATCGGCTGGCAATCTGTTCAGGAGAGTATTGAACAAAAATTCGATACGCTTTTTCAAATACCGATTTTTCTATATGATTATTATCGTTTCGAAATAATACATACTCACCCTGGCCGTTAGTAATTAATCCATTTTCAGTATCTAAACAACTAGCATTTTTATAAGGGTTACAGATGAGCCATTTTACCGTGTATGCCCCCAAAAGGCATAAGGTGGCTGCACCTACGGTATAGATGGGGGGTAAAAATTCGGAAATTTTATTTCCATAAAGGGATATATTAAACATATAAATTGCCTTGCAGGTTTATTAATGAAATTGACAAGTGAATACGTTAACATAGATGAAGGATTAATTTCAATATACTTTTATAAATGCTCTTAAAAAGTAACTTCTCAAAAACTCATGAGTTGTTGAGAAGTTACGAAATTTTAAGTGGCGATTATCAAAAGTTTTGTGGGGCTATCCGCCCCTTGTGATTTAATGGAGTAGTACGTCAACAATTATAGGACGATGATCGGAAGGGTAAACAACACGATCTTCGATTGTAAATTGATCATCACCGACAGCGCTTCTTAAGACGTCTATATCTAAAGATAAGAAAAATTGATCGAAACGTGTTGGAATTCCAGGATTTAAGATTGCGTGTTGCTTCTCATTAAAAGATTATATTCCCAACCCACCCGGGTAGCATCTCCTCCTAAGTTTTCTTGTGCAACCGCTCTAGCATCGGCGAAAGTATCATCGCAAAAGGCGACATAAGTTTCCGGCGAATTAGGAAAGGTGTTGAAATCTCCTGTTATGATAGAGTTGATCCCACTCCCAATCTCTATAGCCTTATCCATTAATATGTGGGAGCTATTAATGCGCGCATTTAAACCGACGTGGTCGAAGTGCGCATTAAAGAGGTATAATTTAACTTTAAGAAAGTGGAGCAAGGATGGAACTCCCGCACAACAAAATGTGCTGAAATTACTACATGCCATGAACCAACAGTTCACTGATGAAGTGACGAAACCTATCATGGCAATGGTGATGGATCAAAGCCCTAATTCTCCAGGTTCAATTTTAGATATTGGAAAGGTTGACATTGATTTGAAACATGGCACTAAAAAGGTTGAGTACGAGTTTGGTCCTAATGATGTTGAAGTCACGAATACATTTACAATTGAAGCGAAAAAAGATGGAAAGGTACAAGCTGAGCTAATGCAAAAAACAGTATTGACTGCCAAGCTTAGTAATTTATCTGACTGGCATTAATCTGAGGAACTGAGCGTGATACCAAAAGCGGATGATAAAACATTAGCAGAAAAATTATATCGACTTGCTACTTATTCTGGTTTTAATAGCAAACTGACACCTCCCAAATAAATTTGGGCAGAACCCCCAATAATAAAAGTGTGTACTCAACCTTCCCAATTGCGATCATTGCTGACTATAGGTGCGATTAAAGGTCTGTATAGCTGCATCTAATCAAAAACACTTTTCCCTCTAAAGTAAGTATGTCCAAGGGAAGAATAACTTTGCATGTAATCAACGAGTCTATCAAAACAAATGTTTTGCAGGCCTCAAATCCTCGAATGCAGATGTTCAAGATAGTAAAGTTAAAACCATGAAATGTTGCTCAAACCACACTTACTTTGGCGAAAAAATGCGGT
>JACCVN010000266.1 GCA_013698165.1 Parachlamydiaceae bacterium
TCTCTCTCTCCCTCTTTCTCTCTTTCTCTCTTTCTCTCTTTCTCTCTTTCTCTCTTTCTCTCTTTCTCTCTTTCTCTCTTTCTCTCTCACACACATACCAGCAGCATCCACTTCTCCTTCTTGTGCGCTTTTATTCTCAGTCTTCTGTGCATTGAGAGCACTGGCACGGTCGAGAAATATGAGTCCCATCCGTTTCCAGGCATATGCATACTTGGGGTCAATTCGCAGTGCGGCCTCGTAATCGTTCTAGGGAAAATCAAAACATATGAGAAACCACACATAACAAAGCACCACTTTAAAGGGGTAAATATGATAAAATAAAATAAAAATATTTTTGTTATATAATTATTAACATAATAGTAAGTATAGCAGGAATATATTTTTACTGTACTTACTTGTGCTTCGGCTAGTTTGCCCATGTGATGAAAGGCCTCTCCACGAGCCGACAACAACACCTAAATATCAATAAAATAAACAATTTGTGACAGCTAAACATGCACAATAACTTAAATACAAGTAACTGCGATGACTTGATGATGATAGCTGTAGAGGAGCAGACGCAACGCGCATATGTTACCTTGAATGGTCGATCATGGACGCTCAAATACTTTGTACATGTATTTACACAATTAGCAAAATCTCCCTAAAACATTATTTGGATTAGATGCGTTGCTGATTTGCTCAATCAAATGCGTTCTAATACCTTCACCAGCATTCGTCCTACTTCTTGTAAAATGCCAATTTCTTTATCTCTAATTTTTACCAAGGAGTTAGCAATATACTTGGTCCTCTAAGAAACATTAACGTACGTGAACTCATCATCGGTTGGCTTCTTAGGATTTTTGGGCTTTATGGGATTTGTTTCAGAAGGCTGAGACGTTGAAACTTCCCGAGAAAATTTTGCGCTATTTTTTGGTGTTGCCGAGAAGACTACGGAGGCTCCACAGGGATGCTGCCTCGCAAAAGATCGCCATGGTGAAAAGGTAAGCCTTGAAAACCCTCGTGAAATCAAAATATTTTTTTCAGAGCTGCTTCTGAATATAAGCTTGCTGTTATGTGATCCAAGATCGATTCTGCTTTTGGAAGATTGCAATGTCACCACTCGCGCAGATATCATATTTTATCAATATGGCTTCTATCTGTTATACCAAGAAATGCTGGCTTGAGTGAAAGGCGAAAGGAGGTTGCCAGGAGGTTGCGTTGTGTTTTGATTCGCGTATGGCCGTGCATGCGCAGCAGACATGCAAAGAGTAATTGTCATTTCAGATAGTGAACGTGAGGAAGAGGAAAATGTTCCTTTCTCTAAGAAACCCGTTGATCAAAATGAGGAAGTGGACGATTTGCTTAACTTTGATCCCTTCAAGTATGAGCTTCATTTTAAAAAAAATTACATTTTCCCCCCAACAGTTAATTGTTTCCATAGGAGTGGAACGTCCTCGTCTATCGATCGACAATTAAGCGGCGGCTCTTATCGCTTTCAATCTTCATTTGGGCAAATTGATTCAGACAAGGAAGATTTTTCTCAAAATTCTCAAAATTTCAGAAACTCAGGTACGTTATATTATTGCAGTATTAACTTGCTCAATCTAAAACAATTATCACACATACAGGTCGCTTGGACCGACCTCAAGCAACAACAATTGAATTAGGAGATGATTCAGAGAAAGAAGAAAAGCAACACGAAGAGAGTGACTCGGATGCAAATGCCGATGAAGATCCAGTGACTGCATTTCTAAACGCACCCGATTTAATTTCTTCTGCTGCAAAGAAGAAATCAAAACTCAGTGGTTCTTCTTCATCGGCTGCTGGTACGAAGAAACGTAAGCCTGCGCAGTCGGCAGAAGAGAAAGAGGCCGCAAAGCGACAGAAGGAAGAAGAGAAGGCACTGAGGCAGGCGATGAATAAGAGCGAAAAGGTACGTAATAATTGACATATATGTATACATTTCGATATATTGTTTATATTTGGTGTTCGTGTGTTGTGCGGTGTGTGTGGGAGAAGAGAAAGATGCCGCAAAGTGACAGAAGGAAGAAGAGAGATTAGAATTGTTTGCCAGTGGACGTGATTCAATTCCATATCTTGGCACAGCTATCCCCATCAAATTTGCTTTCATGTTCCCTTGTATGCTCAAAACTAAGAAACGAATGTAATATAAATCCATATTAAGTGGTACTCACGCTAAAAAAAACAAAAAACAACAAAAAAAAACGCTTCCACATTCTTTCTCCATTTCTCAATTGTCTTTCTGTTTCGTATAGGAGGAGAAGAGACGCAAACGCGAAGAGGAAAAGAAAAGCGCCAAAGACGAAATGTAACGAAAGCAAATACACGGTCGCACACACACGCATTCACACGCGTACACGCACACAAATACATACACCTCATCGCACGCACACAAGCACGTACGTACACACAGATGCGTATACAAAGGCGGAGGCAAATTTTTGTCAAAGCCCACGCCAATATGTTTTCTGAGCTTCTACACGCGCACCCACACGCAAATACACTCTCATACGTGATCGTTCACTCAAAACCTATTATTTGCTCCAATTTTTTCTGAGCTTCTGCACGCGCACATAAGTGCTTGCGCGTTCTCTCCTTTCTGTATTTTTTTCTTCTTTAATATCCCCCTCATTACCAAGATTTTTTGTATCAAAACGACTCTTCCAGTGACTATTCTGCCACAACGGAGAGGAATGTAGTGAAGTGAAATGTATGTGTTGGTAGCGCAGCATGTATGTTATTTTTAGAATGGTTCAAATTATCACGTGATCATCA
>JACCVN010000531.1 GCA_013698165.1 Parachlamydiaceae bacterium
GTTTGTAGATTTAGTGATTGTATTTTTGTGGAGGAAAAAAGAAAATAAAGAGGAGCATGTAGTAGAAAGCATGCTTAACATTAACTCTGGAGAGAAAAATGACAAACCCGCATTACAGCCCCTCGCATCAGTTTACCAAATCTAACTGAAACATTCAATCAATCTTATTCACTTGAATCAAAATTTTTAACTCGATCTCGAAAATTTAATCCAAAAAATTTTTTCGTTTCCATTCTTAATCTATCATCTTCTACAAATTTTAATGGATACAATTCAGCCCTTAGAAAAACATGGGAATCATTCAATAACTCATTCGAAGAAACTCCATCAAAGAGTTCACTCTCGGAGTTTAGATCTAAAGTTTCCTTTGAGTTTTTTAAAGACATTTATCAGTCTCATCTAAAAAGTCTTAATCGAAAGAGATATAAAGGCTTCTATATCTACGCAATTGACGGGGACCAGTTGGATCTGCCGGCCTCGAAGGACGTTCTTGATAATTCGTACCGTGGGTATAATACAGTAAGCGGAATATCTTCCCGTCTTGAATTTTCCTAAATCAAAAATTTAATCTGAGGATTTTGCCTAAGAAATGATCATTTTTTTTGAAAACGGCAGAAGCTCTTCGTAATCTCCCATCGTCTTTGCATGAGGCAGTTTTTCTAACACTCTTCTCAACCAGTCAAAGGGCTCCAAGTCATTGGCCTTTGCTGTTTCAATTAAGCTGTAAAACATCGCACTCGCCTGGGCCCCTTCAACGCTTGTGCTGAAGAGCCAGTTCTTGCGGCCGATAACGAAGGGACGAATCTTATTTTCAACCCCGCAGTTGCTTATGTTCAGCTTTCCATCCTCAAGGTACCCAATGAGATAAGGGTATTCATTATAAAAATAATTAACTGCCTTACCACCAACTGACTTCGGAGTTACCTTAGGTCTTTTATCATCAACCCATTTCTTCATCTCTTCCAAGATCGGTTTGGACTGCTCTTGCCTGACTTTCTTTTTTTCATCGGATGTCATCTTTTCAATTTTTTCTTCAATTTTGTACAGAGCTTTAAAAAAAACCAGGCCCCGCTTTCCAATATCTTTTCCGCCGGATGTGCTAAAAGCTTCTTTGAACTTTCGGCGAGCGTGATCCATGCATCCAAGACGAACTAAATTGTTCTTCTTGCACACTTGAGCATAGCCATCGTACCCATCAACCTGGAGATACCCCTTAAAACCTTCAAGCAGCTCTATCGGAACCTGACCGGCCCTTGATGGCGAGTAATCGTAAAGCATAATGGGATTTGTACCTGCTGCATACCTGACCCACATGTAGCTCTTGGAGGTTGCTTTCTTTCCGTCTTCTTTTAAAACCTGAACGGTTGTTTCATCCATATTCAAATAATCACGAGCAAGAAGCTCGTCTTGCAATAAATTATAAAGAGGCATCAGCTTTTGACTGACTTCAATTAACCATCTCGCCATAGACTGTCGAGTGAGAATCGCACCAATACGTGCAAAGATGGTTTCTTGTCTATAAAGAGGAAGACCATCCATGAATTTGGAAATGATGATATATGCAACAAGACTTGCGGAGGCCATCGTTTTTGGAAGAAGGGATGCGGGAACCGGAGCTGTCTTCAGGCCCTCATCGCAGCAAGGACATGCGTACTTATATCGGATCGTCTTTTCGACATAAACCTTAGCAGGAATGATTTCAAGCTTCTCAGAGATTTCTTCACCGATCTTCTCAAGACGGGCACCGTCGTGGATGCAGACTTTATCTTTCTCATCCAAATCAATAATTACTTCCTTGCGTGGAAGATGTTCTGGAAGGCGAGCTCGTTTTTTCTTTTTAGGCTTCTTTGGGTCTTTTTCATCTTCATGATCATCCTCATTATCTACTGTCGGTAATCCGGCAAACTCCTCAATCTCATTGAAGATTCCAAGTTGATCAGAACTGACAACTTCAGACTGGGGGGCATAATTTTTACGCTGAAGAAGGTTCACCATGTCTTGCAGGTGAGTAATCTGATTTGATTTATCGTTAAGAAGACTTTCTTTCTCTGTGATCTGCTTTTCTTTTTCAATGACTTTATAGTGAAGTTCTATGACTCTTTTTTTCAACTCTTGAATGTCATCCGGTAACTCATTCCCACTCATGGAAATAAGTTACCAAACGATACACGATTGGCCAAGGCCAAAGATTCTATGTCCGAGAATATTTTAATTTTTTGTGCGGTTCTTGCCAGGGATCAAGCCCAATGAGAAAACTTTTGATTTTTTCTGTCTCAACATAAAGGCAGTCTTCTTCTAAGTGGGAAGGCCACTGAAACTTTTCTTTCTCCAGACGTTTGTACCAGAGCACAAAGCCACTGTCGTCCCAGTAGATGATCTTGAGCTTCGAGCGGCTTGAACTGCAGAACACGAATAGATACTTTTCAAAGGGATTGAGGTTCATTTGCTCCTGTATGATTCCGCAAAGGCCATCGATCCCTTTTCTAAAGTCAGCAAAAGGCCGATAAAGATATATTTTTGAAAACTGATCAATGGCGAGCATGGGCGTCTCCCATTGCTTTTACAAAATTGGCCATCCACAAGGCATCTGGAACGGT
>JACCVN010000536.1 GCA_013698165.1 Parachlamydiaceae bacterium
AATTTCAAGGAGAATATTTCCAAATTGTAAAATATCTTAGGAGTTTCTAGTGGAAGTTAACCTTGAAGTACATACGCAATCTGTAGACGATGTTCCTTTGATCTTGGGAGTGGCAAAGCAAATGAATCTGGGATCGCTCATTGAACAATACTTTCCCTCGCATGGCAATCAGCAAGGATTGAACAACGGCCAATTAACTGTGGGTTGGTTGGCATTTATCCTATCACAAGCAAACCATTGTAAAAATGCGGTGAGAGAGTGGGCTAATAAAATTCCAACAATCTTAGGAACTCTCTTGGAAAGTAGAATTAGGGATGTTGAGTTTAGTGATGATCGCCTTGCTAATTTGCTTGATACTCTAAGTGATGATGATTCATGGAAGTCTTTTGAAGATGGATTATCAAAAAAATGTATAGAAGTTTATGAGCTTCCAATCGAGACTGTAAGATTTGACGGCTCTTCTGCATATGGATATCATGAAGTAGTTGAAAATGGTATTATGCAGTATGGAGCAAGTAAAGATCATCGTCCGGACTTGCCCCAACTTAGAATGATGGCAGCCACTTTAGATCCAGGAATATTAATCGGAATTGACTTGGAATCGGGAGAAAAAAATGATGATAGCTTATATCTTCCACTGATTCTTAGAATGCGTCCGATAATCAATAAGACTGGGGTCTTATTTGTTGGAGATTGTAAAATGAGTTCAATGGGAATAAGAGGGGACATTCAGCGGAACAAAGACTACTACCTTACTCCTTTGCAGCTAGGGACGGAAAAAATAAGATCTTATTTCAAGGAACTTGTGGAGGCTATTGTTGAAGGCGCCCAAGAAGCCGAGCTGATTTATAGACAAGACGAAAAGGAGAATACGTCTAAATTGATTGTAGCAGGCTATGAGGTGGCTAGAGAACAGGAATTTGGCGAAAAGAAGGAAGTTAAATGGATAGAACGAATATTTATATATCGTTCATTTCAACATGCAAAATCCGAAATCAGTCTATTTGAAAAAAAATTAAAGAAAATAGAGTCAGAACTTCTCAAGCTGACCCCGTTACCAACTAAAGGTTCCCGACAGTTTTATGAAGAGGCACGACTTGTCGTAGCAATTAATAAAGTAGTTAATAAATATGAATTAGATAATCTTCTGAAGATTTCATACGAAATCGAAAGTTATAATAATAAAAATCGTTACGTTGTTCGAGTGGAACGAAATATAGAAAAAATTAAAAGTCAAAAAAGGCGTTGTGGGTGGCGCTTAATGGCAACGAATGCCCCTAGAGAAAAGCTCTCTTTTAGTCAGGCTATTTTAAGTTATCGTCAAGAATGGACATTGGAGCGTTGCTTTAGAATATTAAAAAAATCGCATCTTGGGATAAGCGCTCTTTATGTAAGAAAAGAAGAAAGAATAAAAGGGCTTACACGTCTTCTTAGTATAGGGGTTCGCCTTATGACATTACTAGAATATAGCATAAGCGAAAGCTTGAAAAAGAAAAATGAAATTGTCAAGGGATTAGATGTGGCTCATCCGAATAAAACAACAAAAACTCCGACTGCGCTTAGTATTTTTAAAAAATTCTGCAGGGAAAAAATAACTTTATCAAAAGTGCATATCGAGGGGAAAGTCTTTTGGAACATGACCAGAATCTGTGAGGATTTGATCAAAGTGATAAAGCATCTAGGGATACCTATAGACATATATGGAGCAAAATATTATCAAAATTGGGATGCATCACAAAACTAGCAAAAAAAAATACGCGAATTGTGGGCTGCGGGGCCAGCCTAGTGTAGCGTAGGCTACAGCGCTTTTCGAATACAGCGAAAGTATGTAGTCACACGCTTAAGCGTGTCTATAGTCTGAATGTTTCTTACGAAGTTATTGGATAGATTTAGCCCGAAGGGCATTCATGAAAGCCCTTTGGGCCAATCCATCCAATAACGTCTTGAGAAACATACAAATTATAGACACACATACGCCTGTGATAAATACAATCAAAATTTAAGCCGTGATAACCCCGAGAAAGCTTGAAGCTCCTGCTGCCGTAATCATGGCTCTTAAGCTTTGATATATGTCCACAATCGCATGTTTCAGTATTTGCGCTTAATTTGACTTAATAGTCATCATATGCTATCTTTTATATTCTTGGATTTTTAATTTAATAAAAAGGAATTTATATGCAGCCCTTAGGATCTACAATTACAAGACTAAATGCAGAAGAAGAACGTGTGAGATTAGCTTCAAATTCATACCCACCTAAAAGACCAGTTTCTACAAAAGATTCAGAACTAAAGAAACGGATAAATGAATACGCATTACATTATGTATTCTTTTGTTGCGTATCTATTGCTTCTGCAGTTGCCTTTGCTAGTACATTGGCTGCATTTGGAACAGGTTTTCTTAGTTTAAACCCTTTAGTAGGCGTGGCGATTTTAGTCATCACAGCTGCATCAGCTTTAGTATGCGCAGATAGAGCTGTGCATTCACAACTTTTGAAGTTTCACGCAGAAGAAAAAATCGAGTACGGTTGCTAAGTTTAGCCACAAATTTGTATTTAACCAAATCACAGCCTTCAAGAGGCCTGTGATTTGGGTGAATAAAGACCAAGATCGATTTGCGTGTAGGTCTGATAGGAGCAGTTGTAGCTGTCCCTAAAAGCAAAAAATTGCTCCAACTACAAGTGGACATTGGGCTTGAAAAAAGAACGATCGTTTCAGGGATCAGTCAGTATTATCAGCCCCAACAACTGATCGGTAAAAAGGTCGTCGTCGTTGCTAACCTAAAACCTG
>JACCVN010000539.1 GCA_013698165.1 Parachlamydiaceae bacterium
AACGATTAAAAGTACGGGTCCTGTTCCTTCTTTACGATAAAAAATATCATAGTTTTTGTATTTGAAAAATTGTCCCTTCGATTTCCAGTCAAGCAATTCCTGCCGCATAATATTTACCTGATAACAATACCATCGCCAAATTAAGTAGGAGATAGGTTGAGTTTAGGCTGATGAATACTGCCCAGCCTTCCGATCTCCTCGGTGATTTGGTTTATTAAAATTGCTTCTGGTTTTTTCATAACCATTTTTATTGTTTCGACTGCGTATTTTACGCCTCGATAACGACTTTTCAAATCATTTATTCCGACACATCTTCCATCACTATTTTTCAGCAGTTTTTCGCTTAAATTGACCATCATAAACGACAGATTTGCCGCATTTTCTACTCCCGTTTTCGTTACATTCATAAAATCTTCCAATCCGAAATGTTGTTTCGCATCTCGAAAGTTAAACTCTATCTGAAACCTCAAAGAGTAATAATTCACCAACTTTTCCCACTCCAACTCAACATCGCTCGAAAACAAAACAGCCTGTCCGACTTTCTTTGTTTTCACATTCAACTTCTGAATTATCACCACATTTAACTCACATCCGAACTTCTCGTGCAAGAATATCCCGTTGTAATAATTTGTGATGACATCCTTTTTTCGCTCGCTTTTTTTCAGATATTTGACGGGCAATCTTTCATAATCAAGTCGCTCACCATACTTTTTTTTCGGTCCCCGTTTTTTCTGTTCGCCTTCATATTTCTCACACAATGCTGCATCATATCGCATCTTGGAAATCAGTTCTAAACCGTGAAAATGTGCCATCAAGACCGCTTGATTGTGTCCGAAATGCCCATCCATCGCCACATATTTTATCTTCACAAAAACACTTATCAACTTCATCAAACCCGCTGGTAAATTGCTGATCCGCTCCAGTTCCACCGACATCTCTAACTTGTTCTTGTCCTTATTCCGACTGCCTTTTGGTCGCCCACGCTTCGCTTTTTTGCCACTCCTTTTCTTCTTCTTCTGCTTGAGTTGGCTTTTCCGCTTCTTAATCGCCTCTTTTTCTGCCTCTGTCCGCACCATCTGCTTGAGAGTCAAGGGATAGGATTTCCGCCCCCGCACATCCACCAAGGAAAATATAAAAAACTCCAGACCTCTGACCACTTTGCCAACCACGCCTGAGAAAAAACGGTCAATCCCGTGCGTTTCCTTGCCCGACTTGGTCACGGTCGTCGCATCACCCGCCAAAATATATTCAGTTTCTCCAGCAAACAAATGAGCCAAAAAGAACCTAACCAGAAGTTCCGTCCACGGCAAACTGCTGGCGAAAAAACGTTGAACAGTCCGATAGCTTCCTCCTTTACCAGTCCAACGGGAAATACCAAGCATCGTGCAACGCCCGCTCATCGCCAAAACGGCTTCGGCAATAATGGCAAAATGACGCACCGTTCGGAATGCAACAAGTGGTTGAAAACAAGCAAATAATGTTAATATATCCATCGAAACGAGTTCTTCTTTTAGCAAAAGTTTTTTTGGTCAAAAACAAATTTACTAAAAACCTCGTTTCATTTTCTAATCAAATTTTCAAATATCTTTTTGGCGAAGGTATTGTTCTAAAATATCGTATTTTGATTCAGATTCTTGAGCAATTTTAAGTAAATCAAGTGCTGTTGAAAGGACATTTGGATAAACTCCTTTTGCCTTCCAGTTTTCAACCTCCATTTTCACAAAGTTATACTTCATTTGTTTTATATCTGAAAGTTCGTTTGATTTGATCTTTTGAATCTCCTCACTTGCAGTTCTACTCAATTCAGAGAGAATTTCTTGACGTAGAGAAATTTTTATATCTTGTTTTAGTTCTTCCATATTACGTTTGTTGTTGTAATAACCTAATCCTAAAACTATAAAAATTACTGTAGTTATAGCACCCACAGCCCAATAAATATTATCCAGAATTCTACTGTTATAGTCGTTCATTATGTCTATTTGGTTTCTAAGGTAGATATTCTTTCAGTATCAGATTTTGTTTGATTCTGCGGAATTGCTTGAGATTGAACGGTAGAATTG
>JACCVN010000545.1 GCA_013698165.1 Parachlamydiaceae bacterium
GAGTCCAAGTTGGCTTTTCGATCTTCAAAGCTTTCAGGATCTTCTTTAAGATAATTAAAATAGTCGCATTTTGCGATCGTGCAAAGGACAAGTTCCCTCAAAGACCCCGTCGTATACCCTTCGCGAAGCTCCTGGATCATTTGAAGGTAGCCGGCAAGGTTTAATTTTTGCTTTGCTGATAGTTTCAAAGGAGTTTTTAAAGGGGCATTTTTGACAAGGGCATGACAGAAATCGAGTATGGAAAGCTCCTCTTCAGTTGCTCCCTGGCGTATTTTTTCCAGGGTAACATCGCCAAGTCCACGTTTGGGCAGATTTATCGTACGGGAGAATGCAATAAAGTCACTTCCGGAATACACAATTTTTAGATATGCTAAAATGTCTTTGACTTCGCGCCTTTGATAAAAGGAGAGTCCTCCCACAATCACATAAGGGACACGACGGCTATAGAAAAAATCTTCGAATATTCGTGACTGGGCGTGGGTGCGATAGAAGACAACCATCTGGTTCCAGGGCAGTTTGTCATGTTCATGGTGATATGTCAGGCAAGAAGCGACAAAATCGGCTTCTTCTTTATCGTTATAGCCAATAAACTGTTTGATGCCAGGGCCATCGCCACGGTCGCTCCATAGTTTCTTTTCATGCCTGCTTTCGTTATGGCTGATGAGTGAATTGGCCACTTCTAAAATGTTGCTGCGGCTGCGATAGTTTTGTTCTAATGGGACAACGAGGGCGCCTGGAAAATCTTGTTCAAAATTGATAATATTTTGAATTTGTGCTCCACGCCAGGAGTAAATCGATTGGTCGGGATCTCCTACAACACAAAGGTTTTGTGTTTTTTCAGTCAGATACTTGATTAGAAGATATTGAGCTTCATTGGTGTCCTGATATTCATCGATTAATAAATACTGCCATCGATTTTGATAATGCTCTAAAGTATCGGGAAATTCGAAAAAGATTCTTACCGGTAAAAGTAGAAGGTCGTCAAAGTCGACAGCATTATATTCCTTAAGTTTTCTTTGGTAGAGGTTGAAAACTTCATATTCAGAATTTCTACTTAAATTATCTTTAAAAAGCACTAAAGGATGATTTTTAAGACCGGAGATAAAACTTTTCATTAGTTTAACGGTAGATTTTTCTTCTCCAAAACCTAACTCTAAGCAGCAACTTCGCAGCAATTTATTGGAATCCTCATCGTCATAGAGCGTATAGTCCCGGCGAAAACCCAATAGGTCGATCGAATGTCGCAAGATTCGGGACCCTAAACTATGGAATGTAGAGATTAAGACATCGCTATTTGACATGTCCTGAACACGATTGCGCATTTCCTGAGCAGCTTTATTTGTAAAGGTAAGCCCTAAAATGTTTTTGGCGGGGATGCCATGTTTCAGGAGGTTGACAATCCTATACGTTACCACGCGGGTTTTTCCCGACCCGGCACCCGCAAGAACTAGCAAGGGGCCTTCCAGGGTTTCTACAGCGAGGCGTTGAGGAGCATTCAAGCGATCTAAGAAATCTTCCATATAACGTTCTTTTCCATGTGGACAGAAAATTCATTCGTAAAATCTATTTATTGAATTTTCTTATGTTTTGTTGTACTTTGGCGTGGACCAAATGGGGAATTTCAACTAAAGGCCGGTATTGTGCTTCTATTAATTATTTAGTTGGATCTTTGATCTCAAAGAGCCGGGAATGGGGAACATTTTTTCAAAGAAATCTTGGCAATTTCTTACTTCTTTGTTATTATCACTTATGAAAAAATGTCTTCGGCACAGCGATTAAGATCACTACCTTTCTTATCATATTAGCCTAAAATGGTAATAAAATCAAGGGCCGCGCTATCTTGACAAAGGTCGACTTTAAGGAAGGATTTACAAAAATGTTTAAGCACTATTTCAATGGGTATTTCTCTTGCCTGATATTCTTGCTATGTTTTTGGACCTATGCATTTACAGGAGTCCACGCATTTGTTGCAGAGGAAATTACTCCTGACCAAACAGTAATGATAAAAATGAAGGATGGCACTCAGCTGCCTACAGATCTATATCTTCCTAATCTGGAGGCTAAAAATCTTCCTTGTATTTTACTGCGCAGCCCTGCAGGTCGCTTCTGTCGTACAGCAACACCGGTGGCAGCCTTTGCAAAACTTGGCTATCTCGTCGCCATTCAAGATACCCGTAGTGCGATAGATCTTGAGGGCAAAACCCTGCCTTATACTGCAGATAATTGGCTTGATGAGCAAGATGGGCATGAAACTCTTCAGTGGCTTGCTAAAAGTCCATTAACTAATGGAAAAATAGGAACGATGGGTTTTTCCGCGATGGGCATTACTCAGCAACTCATGGCTCCTTTTGCCCCGGATAGTTTGAAATGTCAATATATTGGAACTGCCCCTGCAAGTTTGTTTCACCATGCCATCTTCCCCTCAGGGGTTTTTCTCAAGCATCAAGTGGAAACTTGGCTTGGATATTATGCCAAAGACCCCGGTGTATGCAGCTTTGTGGCCAATCAATATTTAAATGATCGTTTTTGGCTAAGTTTTGATGTCCGCAATGTGGCTCAAAATGTCACATCGCCAGCAATTCATCAAGCGGGATGGTACGATACCTTTCTACAGGGGAGTATTGAGGGTTTTCTTGCTCGCCAAGAACATGGAGGCGATGGGGCCAAAGGGCAGCAGAAGCTTATCATTGGTCCATGGACTCATTTTTGGCCGCTGAGTTCAAAGCTTGGAGATTTTGAAGTGCCGGAAGCCGGCAAAGTGGTTCCTTTTGAAATGGGCCCTTACAAACTATTTGAGTATTATCTCAAAGGGATTGATAACGGTGTAGATAAATTCCCTGCAGTGTTTTACTATGTTATGGGACCCTTCGATGGTACGCCTTCAAAAGGAAATATATGGAAATTCGCAGACAAATGGCCTGTAGATTCAATACAAACATCATACTATTTAGCTGAAAATAAATCCCTTTCACTAGAAAAACCTGCTACCGATGCGAAAATGAGCTATCGATATGATCCCACAAATTTAGTTCCTACATTGGGGGGTCTCAATCTCTTTTTGGACGCGGGGCCTATAGATCAACGTCCTATCGAAAGTCGGGATGATGTATTGGTATTCTCGACCGAGCCTCTAGATCGCGATACTGAAATTACCGGACGCATTATGGCTAAAATCTTTCTCAGCCCTCATGTCGATGGCGCCACAATCGCAATGCGCCTTTCAGATGTTTATCCAGATGGCCGCAGTCTTATTGTGGGTGACGGAATTTATCGTAAGGGAAAGAATTTGAAAACTTCTCAAGCAATTGATCCCAGTAAACCCGCAGAGATTGACGTCGACCTTTGGTCTACAAGCATGGTCTTTGCTAAGGGACATCGAATTCGCATTTCCATTTCTGGTTCCAATTATCCACGTTATGAAGATGCAAAAGTGGGGGCCTTAACTAATATTATCCATCTCGGAAAGAATTATCCATCAAGGATCATATTGCCTGTGGTGCCCGCCACCTAAATCTTCCCTTTGACATAGTCGTAGGTGAAAAATGCGCCCTTAACCAAGAGGGGAATAGCGACCATTGTCACTACTGAAGCAACAGGATGAATCCCCCCGACCCATAATGCAAGAAAATCGTGGCCATTTCCGGCCGAAGCCCACAAAGCTGAAATTGCATAAAGTGCATGCTGCGCTATGCTAGCGATCGCCATGACATTCAAATAACGGCTGAGTTCTGGGCATTTATCTTTTAAAAGATGAGCTACTCCCAAATTGACGGCTGCAAATAAAATGGAAGCTGCAGCACCTGCAGCGGACACGATAAGCCCTGAGGCCTTTTCGCCAATAGCGTTCCCTAAAGGAGTTAAGGTTTGGTTAAAAAATGTTGTGGCTCCTCCTTCTAAAGGCATCACTTCAACGGTAGGGCTGTGCTCGCTTGCATATAACAGGGTAGCGGCTAAAGCATGGCCTCCTTCATGGACTAATACATCTCTGGTTGTTAAATCAAGAACAGAGAAAGATATGGGTGCCAGGTACTGTAAAAAAGAGATAACTGTTTCATTTCTTTTCACAGCTTTTTCAGCTTGTTTGGTGTGTATGTTCTTAAGATTTTCCGTTTTATATGTCAGGGCGCCAATCCCACTACGAATCAACGTATTAATAGCGACCACAGCGACAGCCGTGCCTAGTACGGTTGCCATTCCTATAGGCGTTGCAACAAAAGCACAGGTGATTCCTGCAAGTACAAGGCTGATCGCTAGTTCTTTCAAAGAACTGAGGGCCACAGATTTTATAATTTCATGTTTTAAATCTGGAGTATTGATCGTTTTAGTTTTGCAGTCTTTATTCGTGTTGATCGCGGCTGGCGGATAATATGTCTTATAAAATTTAAATTGAGGTTGGTTAATTGTCGGTGCTAAACATGTCATAATTTTTCTACTCTTTAGTTTAAAGTGTATTAAATAAAAACACTATTATAGAGTAATTAGAGTTAATTGTAAAGGTTTTAATTTAAAGTGGGATGGGCTCATGAACTATAGGGACAAAGATGGGCTGAAATCGATGAACATTGAACCTATGGAAATGGACTAAATTGACGGTTTGTCATTTGAACTAACGTAAAGGTGATTATAAATGTCCCTGTACACTTCCAAATGTCCATGCTCGTCCATATGTGTCATATGTGTCCATTTAGCTTATTCAGCCTTTAGTCCATTTTGTGCGTGTATATGCAATGCGGAAACCCTTTTTTTCTGCATTTTTTTGGGACTGACTGCCTGGACTTGCTGCCATCATAGCTAAAGTGCATCCTTGGTGTGCAGCGTAATCTAAACGCGCTTCTAGCAAACCATTTTGAGCTCCACGGTTGCGTCCTTCGGGGATTGTGCTTGCTCCAGCTAGAAGTGCAATGTCGTTATCGATATAGAGCATTCCGGTAGCTATTGCTTTGCCATCGAGTTCAGCAAGAAATGGCCTCGCATCGACACTATTTACTGCAATTTGCCCAAACTGAAACATGAAATCAGAAAGGCCAGGCATTTCTGTGCTCCACCCTTCCGCAGATGTGTGTGCCCATAGATCTCTTTCTTCTACTTTTAATATGCGAGTATTGATCTCTTGGCTCTTTGTGGTGATTGATAAAACATCCTTGATTAGGGGAAGATACATGACGGTTGTCATTTCTATTGGCCTATAGCCACGATTATGAAGTATCTGAATATGTGCCGGGTCTGTCAAAGGACTGACCTCATGCATAATGGGTGCGTTATGTTTATGGTAAAATGCTTCTATCTCGTCAAGTTGAGAATGGGTAATATCTTCAAAGAGGCCTAAACCAAATGTTTGTGTCAATGGTGAGTCTACACCATCATACATTGCATATGTCCCTTTAACATCTATCCATTCTACACCATTATTTG
>JACCVN010000548.1 GCA_013698165.1 Parachlamydiaceae bacterium
TCATAAAAGGGGCTGTATTGACTTATACAACCCCTTTTACGATCCACAAACCATGGGAGCTTTCCGCTAGAAATAGTCAAAAATTCTACCTTGACAGTGTACTAGGGTCTAACTAGCCAGTCCAAGCTTAGCATTCCACTTCTGAGTTTGGAGTGTTCAAAGTAAACGCTACGCAGATGTGTTTGGGTGCATAAACGTACAATTTTTCTTGAGACCTAAAGTTTCGTCAATAAGAGCTGATCGATTTTATAATTATCGATGTCAACTACTTCAAATTTGAAGCCTCCATGGATCACAAAATCGGTGCGTTTTGGGATTTTGCGTAAGGTGTACATCATAAAGCCGGCAATAGTTTCGTAGGCTTCAGGATCAGGGAAGTCACTGATGTCGAGAACCCGAATGACATCAGTGAGGGGAGTTGTGCCATCGACGAGCCAGGAGTTGGCGTCACGCTGTATGATCTGATCTTCAGTATAACTAACAAGCTCGCCCATCACGATACTCATCACGTCATGCAGGGTAATTACTCCCATGACTAATCCATACTCGTTGATCACAACTGCAAAGTCTATTCCGGCTGACTTAAATTGTTCCAGGACTTCATAGAGGGTGATTGTGTCGGGAATCATCAAGGGCGGTTTTACCAAACCTTCCTTTTTTAAGCTGATTTGTTCGTTATTCATTACAAGTAGCATTAAATCGCGAGCATCGACATAACCGACAACATGGTCCAAAACCTCATCAACAACTAAGAATTTAACGTGCGGGTATTTTACAATCTTACTTTTAATACTCTCTTTAGGTTCATTGGCCATAAAAAAGATAAGGTTTTCCCGTGCAGTCATTGCAGAAGAGGCCGAGCGGGACTCTAGTCCAAAAACATTGCCCAGCAACTCACGTTCATGACTTTGCAGAATGCCGGCACGTGTTCCGGCATCCATCATGGCCAAGATGTCTTGAGGAGTGATATCATCCTTGCGCATTGTAGAAACCCCAAACAGATAGAAAACTAAATTGCTCAAACTATCGAACAACCAAACCAAAGGCTTGAAAGCCGTAATCAGAAATAACATGGGCCTGACAGTGCTCATGGCAATAGTTTCAGGGGCCGTCATCGCTAAGCGCTTAGGAATAAGATCTGCAAAAAGGATATACAAGGAAGTAACAAAAAAGACCGAGGTAAAAAAGCTGACCGTTTCCACCCAAGGTCCGTCGAATACAAGGGAAAAAGCATTGATTATGTAGGGAGTAAAGGTTGATTCACCAAAAATACCGCCCAAAATGGCCACGGCATTGAGCCCAATTTGTACGAGAGTAAAGAAATTACCCGGGTTTTCTTGAAGCGCCATTACTTTTTTAGCATTGCTGTTTCCTTCATCGGCAAGAACTTGTAGGCGTGTTCTACGGGAGGCTGCCAAAGCAATCTCAGAGACCGAAAAAAAGGAACTCACAAAGATTAGTAAAAAAATTAATAAGGTGTTTTCAAAAGTTCCCATGATACATCCTGACTGGTAGTTAACGAGTACTGCACAGCTTCAAGCGCAGTCCATCATATTCGCGATCCAATATCTAAGTTATCAACTTTCGCTGCACTAATCCACTGAAAACAAGCTACCCCTCAATTACCAACTTGAATTGTAGGCTGCTGCGTCTCGCAGAAGGAGCCTGCGCAGCGTGTTCTCTTGCACATCTTAACTCCTACTGCGAGACACAGCAGCCTACATGACGTCGCATTCCCAACTTAAAACCAGATCATACTTATGCAACTTATCTTGAAAAAGATCTCTTGTTCTCTGTAAGTCCCTTAGGCATAAGCCTAAATGCATTAAAATATTTCTGATAATTGTGCAAATTGGATAAGTGGAATATGTTCTTGAATAGGCTTTATTGTTGAAAGCCTTAACCAAAGGATATCTTATGAAAAAATTAGCTCTTACTCTTGCAACTCTTGCTCTAACTGTAGCTGCCCATGCTTCTGCAGTTTACCTCAATAATGACATTACCGCAGAAATCCCTTCAATCGAAATTAGTCCAATTACCGGATTCGACAAAATCAATGATGTTGCTCAATACAAAAATGCTGACTGGAGCCAAATCCTTGGTATTGCCAGGAATATAAGTTTAGACCAAGCAGTGAAAATTGCTAATGAGCAATATCCTCAAACAACATTTTTCTTCCATGTTAAAGGCGAACAAATGGTCCTCGAAAAAGAAAACGGAGACTACCGTGTTTTCAGGCATGGCGACACTGTATTTTTCTCTGGTCAGCCATGGTGGGGATCTGCTCCTGGACTAGCTGACGGTTATGTTAGACAGTAATCTTAAGCTGACAATTTTGTGTTTATAGATAATCGTATATACATTCCTCTTATCTTAGACTAGTACACTGTCAAGGTAGAATTCTTGACAGTGTACTAACTCAATTCGTAACTTTGCAACCGAGTTATGATTTGAGCTTTGTTTTTTTGTTCATCGAGTTACCAACAATGCCTTTACTTAGATCTTTGTCTGGAAGCCTTTTTTTTTAATCAAGTAAACAAAGGCAGGGGAGTAGATAATCCCAATTTTCGCGCATTGTTACATCCTGAATACAGATTCTGCGGAGTTTTATGTACTACCTTGAAGATCAGTAAATATTCAAAAGAAATAACTTTAGTTATGCTAAATATAGACATTATGATATATTCGCAAATGTGAAGCTTAAAATTAGTAACAAAGGAGATATTATGAACAAATATTTAACAGCACTCGTCATTTTGATTGGTTCAGTTTCAGGCGCCGCTCATGCTCAATGCGGTCCTAATGGATGCAATGCAAATTCACAGCAATTTAATGCTATTTATGGCAGCGAAAAGCCTGTAAGGAAAAGAATTGCAACGA
>JACCVN010000271.1 GCA_013698165.1 Parachlamydiaceae bacterium
ATTTTTGTAACTTTTTGCTTTAGCCTATATATGAAGGCAGAAATTTTGCTATCTTGAGTTTAACAATGCCCCTATTAGACAACAGCATTGTTAAAGATTAATTAAGATTGGGCTAAATTCTCATAAATTTTTATAGAATCTTATCCAACCCGAGGCTGGAATTAGATGTTCAGCGGCAGTCTACATGTCTTCGTCTTCTTCAAGTTGCTCTTCCTGAAGACCTTTATCTAAAATTTCGTGGGCTGTGGCTTTAACAGTAACCAAACCTTCCGCGAAACCTACTAGTCTCATTAATTTGTCGATGTAGGAAACTTCTGTACTCAACTGGTCATTCACGGATTCAAGGATCGCAATCTTCTTTAATAATTGTAATTTGGTCATAATTACCTCCTATGGTAATACCTGGGGACTGATGTGATTAGTGCATTTGTCATGCCAAGACTCAAAATCTTGGAACTCAATGCGGTTTGTTATTTATAAGCTTTTGATAATCAACGCTCTATTTGTCCATATCATATACTGCCAAGATAAACTTTCTATTAAGACAGCTTGAAAATTAGGTAAATTCACGCATTGGATGCATTTTTCAACGATTAAAATAAAGATTGCGTGGTTTGAGGTCCTTGGGAATAAGTAATTACATTGGAAATGTACCATAACTTGTGCCCAAAGGGCCACCACCGGTGGCCCTTTGAGCTTTTTTGCGATTTTGACACTTTACATCACTTAATCAATTCCTTTTGATTTCCATTTTCAAAATTCTGTGCTTTCATTAGATTAACTTACTATGAGCAATTTTTATCACAACTACATCTGGAAAAATGGCATTCCCTATGGCTTAGGTGCTGGCAGCGAAGAAGCGCCTGCTGATGCCTACAAAATAGCGATGGATCCCTACCGTAAACGTATTGCAATTGAAAAATGGGATCTAGGTAAGTTTGTGCGCGTTATCTATGATTCTGCGCTTTTGGACTTTCGACATTTGCAGCCTTCGGAGCAGACCGCTTGGCAAAAAGTGATCGTTCAAGAGGATTCTGAAACGGTTATTTCCGAGATCCGCAATCAGGACGATCGTACTTTACTGATTGAAACTTACAGTTTTGAAAAAGGCTTCTGCCGGCATTGTCATACGCATTCAGCACATCGTGTGCCTGTGGCAGAGCAAAAACTGTACTATAAAGCTCTTGGGGATGCATTTAATGGTGTTATTCTATTTGATAGTGCCGGAAGAGGCGTGATGTTCAAGCGCTATTCTTGCGATGATTTAAGCGGAGAATTCACGGATCTTATCGATGAGCACTGGGATATGCAAAAAAATGCTTTACCAGGAACTATAGAGGGAATAGCAAACAAGGACTGACCATGCCTATAATAACTACTGAAGATGGTGAATTTGAAGAAAGCGTGCCTTATGGCAGTGACTGGCAGTCAATTGCAGAATATTACCCTACCCTACCCGTTAAATTTGGCTGCCGTAATGCTGAATGTGGTGTTTGCGCGATTCGTATTATTAGAGGTTCGGAACATCTAACCAAAATCGGTAAAAAAGAAGAGGCAACATTGCTTCGTAAAGGCCTTACATCTGACTACCGACTTGCCTGTCAATGTGCCATCAATGGCAACGTCTGCATAGGGAAGTAAAAGGTTACAATTGTTGTTGTCATAGAAATTTTATTTGCAATCGACATTAAGGACATTAAGGACGTTTAATTGTCCTAAATGTCCTTAATGTCGTTCTTAATGATGTAATCGACCTTCCTTAACTGATCAGCTTCCCTTTTTAGGAACTGCGAAGGATTCAAAGTTGGAACGTGTGGAGAGGCGGCCGTTATAGTACCAGTCTGTCTGGACGCTATCGCCGTAGTATGTATTAGATTGGCCATGCATCTGATCGTTGTTCCAATTAATTTCCTGAGTCACATTCGATCCGTCGCGATAGCGTCTTTCCACGCCATGTTTTCTGCCGTTATTGTAAGGAACTTCAGCATATTTCTCGCCGTTTTGATAAATAGTCGTTAGCCCATGCTGTTGTCCATTGTTCCAGAATTCAATACTCATCGGCTCTCCGCCAGGATAGTATGTCTTTCTTTCACCGTTGATTTGACCATTAGCAATAGCGATCACTTCTTTTGGAGTGCCATTTGGGTATTGGATAACTTTTGATGTGAGTTCACCGTTCCTAAAGGTATCGAGAGAAACGAGGGATCCAAGAGAATCCCGAGAGTTTCTTTCGCCATATCCATCGCTGACCCAGGCATCGCGATTATTTTGCAGGTCATAGTATTCACCGCTGACGAGCATGCCACGTTCATATTTTTCGGTGCTTTTAGGGTTGCCATTTTCGTACCAGATCGTTTCGGTTGAAATATCGGGAGAGCTGTATTCGATCGAGTTTATAGGCATTCCGGATTGTTGATAAAAAGTTTGGCTGACCATTTGATCATTTTCGTACATTTCAACTCTTTCCGCTTGTTCGCTATGCGGATATGAAAATGTCGATTGACCATTCAGCATTCCGTTAGCGTAGGATTGAGTGATCACAACACCATTACGTTGTGTGGTAATTAGCTGACCATTGCGGCCACAGTCAACCCAATAATCAGGCTGCACTTCGTTGCCATATTTATGGAAACATTTTTGTTCTACACACGGTTCTGTGGTTGGGCAGGGGAGGCATGAAGCCGCAGGAACAGAACGTTGGCAGGATGAGAGAAGTAAGAGGGCCGCAAAGGCTGAACTAAAGAATTTTTTAAGCATGATTTCTAACTCCAGTGACATTTCTGATTGATCCCTTATAAGGAACGAAGGCCATTTTTTATGGCACCATCGACGATGCGACTATGTTCAGCATCAACAGTGGCTTGAGCAATTGTTTTTTGTTTATCCCGATAGATAAAATGGAAAGTGGCATTGCGCACATCTTTTCCTAATTTATCGCTTTCGTAAATATCGATGAGAGTAACCTCTTCTAAAAGTTCTGAAGAAATTGAACGAATTTTATCGAAAACATCTGCGATAGGCACTTCTTTGCTTATCGTTATCGTCCAATCGCGTTCCGAAGCAGGAAAAAGAGGCAAATCTAAGATTTTTTCTTCACGTATACGCATCTGGTATAGATCATGCAGGTTTATTTCAGCAAACAAAATCCTTTCAGGCACATCAAGTCGCTTGATAATTGCCGGGTGAACCTCTCCTAAAGCCCCGATCTTAAGATCTCCGAGATGAATAGTTAGCTGGCGGCCAGGATGAAAAGTATTTAGTGAGCTGATTATAAATGTCAGATTTTTAATGCCGATGCCGCTTAAAAAACTTTCAATGACGCCTTTAAGGTCAAAAAAATCTAGTTTCGAAGATTTTCTACTCCAATGGGCCAAGTCTGCATCACCCGCCATGACAATCCCAAGCATTGACTGTTCTTTGTAATTTCCATTTGATTTGAAATGGATGCGACCAATTTCGAACCCTGCCAAGTGGCTATTTTGGTGATCATGGTTATACTTTACCAATTGTAAAAGGCCCGGCAGCAGAGAGGTGCGAAGAATTGATTGCTCAATTGAAGTGGGATTTAGAACCTGAATTGTTGCGTCCGCAGGCATGCAATTGACTTTAATCACATTCAATAACGTCGGCCCGATTAGATCGCAAGTTATAAATTCCTGGAGCCTTCTTGAGAGCATGTGTGAGCGCGCTTTCTTCTCAAAAAGGTACATCGCCGCATGCGGAAGTTCCGACCCGTGATATTTTGGCTCTACAGGTGTAATATTATCGTAGCCATAGATCCTTGCAATTTCTTCAATAATATCGATTTCACCTGTAATATCTGCGCGGTAGGTTGGAATCTGCAGCTCAAAAAGGTCTTTGCCATCCCATTG
>JACCVN010000555.1 GCA_013698165.1 Parachlamydiaceae bacterium
GTCCAAACCAGTATGTCCTGAGCGTCGGGAATAAGCGGTAACGGTCACTATGACCATTAAAATCATGAAAGTCCAGAATATTACTGTTGCAACTTTGGGAAATATACGCATGGTCCACCGATTAAATAATTTGATATACTCGACATAGCTGAATCTGAGATTGAGCTAAGGGCAGTATATATCTTGAAAGTATAGTCTTGAAGGTAATTTAACACCAACAGGACACAAACATTAATTTCAATAGGTGGTATGAATTATAAGCCGCATGGATCAAAATCTTGCGTCTAGCGCCCCCTTAAATGTTCCTAAAGTCGAGTCTGTGAGCTCTGGGGAAGTTAATTAATTTGCGGGCTAATTTTCTTTTAAAAAAAATGCAAGAACCGGGAGCTATAGTGGAACTCTCTTTGTAGCCCGTAGCTAGTACACTGTAAGGTGTTGTTTATGTTGTTTTTGGACACTTTCCTTCATGTGATTTATGGTGTATATACTGCCCTCAGCTCAATCTAAGAATTTAGCAACGCGAAGCTTTCGCAATTGAGCTCATTTAAAAGGCCCTGTATTACATAATAAAAGGCCTTTTAAATGGGCTCAAACCCGTGGCTATAGGGCAGACGAAATTTCTCAGATTGAGCTAAGGGCAGTATATGTCGATGCAATTATTAACTTAGATGTTTGTGATTTTTATCCCGCTATTTACTGCACAAAATGAACAATCTAGCCGCGAATGTGCGAATGCGCCAACAGCAAATGTTTGCTGTCGGCGGATTCGCGGCTCACGGAAATTCGATTTTCAACCCACACGCTTACACGTGTGGCTATATGCTGCCGCCGCATTCGCGGCTTTAGCACAAGTATTAAAATTCGAAGGTGGCAGTGAAACGGCTTTTGGCTTTCGGGTTAATCAGCACATAATTGTGATGCCTTGAGAACCAATCTCTGCTTAAGCCGATGATCACATCATCATTTTGGCTCCAGGCGGCTAGTTCAGCTGTTGACATGCGCCAAACGGAACCATTTTCCAGTTTTACATACCCCTGGTATGGATTAACTTCCACGATCCAGTGTGAAGTGTTGCCATTCAAATTGTCCCGCAAATGGAGTTCAACATCAATAGTCTCGTTGCGGCTGTAATTAACCAAGCTGTAGGCGTGCCATGAGAAGAATTTACCCGTTTCAATGATAACCGCGTCGCTGGCTTTCCATTTTTTAACTTTGTTGCGATCGCGATGACGTACTTTCCAAACTGATCCGTCACTAAGTTCAAGATAGTTTCCCTTTTTAGCAATGGCATATGGAGTCAATGTCACAAAGGGACAAACAGCAGAACGCTGGTCTATTAGGATCGTTTGCGGCAGGGCAGTATGCACAACAATTGGCCGTTGTCTCACGACTTGTGTATTGACGGGCATCTGTCGATGACTATTGAAAGGATGTGAGTTTGAAGAGGTATTTATATTTACAGGCGCAGCCATTGCTGGAGCGCGAGTTTCAACGTTAACAGTTTGGAATTGTTGGGGGGGTTGACGATTCGCGCCAAACACAGTACCCGGCTGAGTTGAATACGGGCTGACATTTACCGGAGCAACATTTTTAAACGTTGTCACATTAGTAGGAATATTTCATTCCCTGTGGCCGGTAAATTGTTGGGGAGATCCTTGCTGGACTTGAGCCGACGAGGCTGCAATCGGTCTAGCTGTTTCTCTATTGCCGCTAAATCTGTTATGTGGTGGTGCGTTTAAGCTTTGAGAGACGGGAGCAGGATTCTGTACATTGGCCTTTCTAGGTTGCTGTGGGCTAGAATCATTTCTAGTACCGGTGAACTGTTGTTGTTGTTCCTGAGAAATTTCATTTAACGGGCGTGCTGTCTGCTGCGCGCCAATAATCGATGAACTAAAGATTAATGCAGTAGCATAACCATATAATAAATTTCGGTATGTATACATGGGGATCTCCTATTGATTTATTACCAAACTCTCGAGCTGTTATTGTCGAGAAACAACATTATACTCGATAGTATACATATTGCAATAGAGCAATTATATTTTTTTTCGCTTTTGGATGATGAGCAGGCTGGGGGATTGTTGGCGGTTTAGCCATCGATGATGGCAACAGTTCCAAAGATGAGATGGAAGTTGGGCCGTATATTCCAACAAAGCTGTTTCTTCAACTAGGCCTTCCGGATGTCCTGGATAGCATGTCAGACTGATGAAGCCCTCTTCAATTAACAACTTTTGTGCAGCCGCCAAGCTTTTTAAAGTCGAGTCTGTTCTAGTCGTCAATGCCTTATCTCCTCCTGGAAGATATCCCAAGTTATAGGCGATCAATTTGACGGAATTTTCTTGAAGATGAGCAGGGAAAGTTTCGTGGGAACCCTCGATAAGATGCACTCTTTGTAAAAGCTCTGTCGAGAGCGTGTTTGAGAGCAACTTCTTGGCCTTAGTGAGTGCACAAGCTTGAATATCGAGAGTATAGACCCTTCCCACATCATTTTTTAGGGCTAACCGACACAGCATTAAGGTGTCATGGCCGTTGCCACAAGTGGCGTCAACCACGGTATCCCCAAAAGTGACGATGTCTTGCCAATAACGATGTGCTGAATCAAGATGCGATTTGAAATAGGAAGCGTTTGTCAATTTTCAGTTAACGATTAGCAGTGTTTGGGGACTGGAAGCTCACTGACAAATTAAATTGTTGTCGATATCCTAACAGATCACTGAAAAGCTCACTCAATTCGTTCTGAATCTTGGTTAGCAATTCTTCTTGCTGAGCAGAAGGAACATAGGGAAGGTCCGCAACAACATCAATGTGATTGTTCTTTAAAGTAATGCGATTGGGAATTTCATGCCCTGCAAACAGTTCTTTCCAGTATTCGGTCAAATAGCGTTGAATAATTTTTTCATCAACGTAAACAAAATTTTTACCCACAGTAAATTGATAATATTTTGGCTTACTTGATAATAAAATGTTCACAACCACGGCAATGCCGATTGCAAGAAAGCATAATCCGAAAAGCGATATTGCAATCGAATGCTCTGCAATAGTACTAATGACTTCCTGGCGGATGTTTGAAGACCAAGGGATCAGAATCGCAATGACGCCCAAAAGAATGAAAAAAATTGCGATCAAAAAGCTAATAAGCGAATAAATAAAATGAAGCATAATTAAAATTCATCGTTGTATTCTTCGTCAAAATGCTGCTCTGAAGGCACCGTTGTGGCTCCTGAACTTAAAGGGGCGGTCATTTTTTTCATCTGTTCGTAAGAGATGACATTCTTGAAGACGACATGTACAGATGACACATGCAGGCCTGTAAGGCGCATAATTTCTTCTGCTACTTTAGTCTGAATTTCTTCAGCTTTTTCGGGAATGGAATTTCCGTAGCAGATGTTGATCTCAATAGTGATATCGATAGTTTGGTTTTTATTGTTTTGGTCTGCATTAATGCCCTTAACACCTTCTGGGCCATTGCGACCAAAGATATTATCAATGAAATTACCGCCTACAAGGCTGATGCCGTCAATATTTGCTAAACATTGTACGATGATGCCTTGAAAGACCTTTTCATCGATATCGCGACTGAAAATCGTTTCAGGTAACTCAAATTCCTTAGTATCAATCTTTTTAGATTCAACTTTAAGTTTTTTATCAATCATTGGATCTGATCCCATCGCTGTACTCCTTGCCATATCGATGTTGCTTATTACCCCTCACAGGGTTGGAGAGGATACAATAAGGCAACTTTTATTTTCAGATATTTGAAGTATAACATGAAAGCTAGCAAGTGTGCTAATAAAAAAATCCCAGTGGAACCGAAGCTCCGCTGGGACAGACAAAGAGATAGGACATTTTTTGATGACAAGGCAGTCTCTATCGAATAGTGACTGTTGTCGTAATCGTGCGATTACCAGCTAGATTTTGTAACGCCCGGAATCATGCCCATATTAGCCCACTCTCTAAATGTTAGACGAGATACCTTGAACTTTCTAAGATATCCACGTGAGCGACCAGTGATGGCGCAGCGGTTGCGCACTCTGTTGATATTGGAATCGCGAGGCATTTTGTTCAGCGCTATACGTGCCAGTTGACGTTCATCTTCAGTAAGAGAAAGATCTTGGCTAGTTTTCTTCAGCCCTTGTCGTTTTTCCCATTTAGCATTAACTATTTTCAGACGGCGCTTATTTTTTTCAACGGATGACTTCTTTGCCATACTATTCCTTAAACCTTATTAGATTTTCTTTTCAGAGCGGGGCCTTTTTGGCGCTGCTTGCGATTTGGGTCGATTTTATTTACGACATAAAGACGGCCCTTTCTGCGAACGATCTTATCGCCTTTTGAAGGGTCTATCTTAATTGATGCTTTAACTTTCATGTCTTTTCCTATCTGCAAAAAAACTGGGGATTTTGACGAATATCTACATCTTATACCCGATGCGCTATTTTCGTTTCAATAGATTAAATCAGACTTTGTATAAAATAACGAAGGAATGATGAATTTAGGTGGCAAAAGTTTCGGCAACGAGGGTTGATAGGGTCGCGAAGTTCAGATTCAAGACTTGTCTAGACTTTTTGTTTTGACTTTGGCGTTGGTAGCTAAATGCCTGCCTGTGCAAATACTAGTGCCCGTGCCATAAGTAATGGAGTTCAAAATCTTACTGTCTCGACATTAGGATTTTTGAGGGTGCTAGACGCAAAAGGTTGCATCAATTACCCCCCTTAAAATCCTAAAGGCGAGACTTGCCCACTTTTGTACACATTTATCTTGCGCTTTTTGCTCGGCTTCATTACCATAATGCCAGAATACAAACATAACACCTATAGTCGAGGGATTGAGCAGTGAAGCGTACCTACCAAGGCAGCAAACGTTGCCGCAAATCAGTACATGGATTTCGTAAGAGAATGAAAACCGCTAACGGTCGCAAGATCATTAATCGCCGCCGAAGCCAAGGCCGCAAGTTCCTTACAAGGGCGTGATTTTTAGCTTTCCGAAGGCTGTACGCTTGCGGTCGCGTCGCGACTATAAGCGTATGGCCAAGCATTTCTCCCGCCATGAAGGCAATTTCCTTATTATTGATGAAAAAATAAGTCGTCTCCCTGAGATCCGCCTAGGGATCACAGTCACGAAACGCTTTGGCGATGCGCACCATCGCAATCGACTAAAAAGAATTGTGCGTGAAGCTTTTAGACTTTGCTATGCCGATTTGCGTAAGGGGATCGATATCAATGTCAGGCCCCTTGTAAAGGCGCGCCTGGCAACAGTGCTTGAAATCCAAAGTGAACTCAAGAAGTTTTTTGGTTCTTGATTTATGAAGCACCCCTTAAATGAACATCAGCAGAGGGCTGTAGAAGCCGTTGAGGGGCGTGTTCTTATATTAGCCGGTGCCGGCAGTGGGAAAACGCGTGTGTTGACACATCGCATCGCCCACCTTATCAATCATTTGCAAGTCTCCCCAAAATCAATTCTTGGCTTAACGTTTACAAATAAGGCCGCTGCCGAAATGCGGCATCGTGTTGCCGATTTGGTGCCATCATCTTCCGCCAAGCAAGTGACCCTGTCAACTTTTCATAGTTTTTGTTTATGTATTTTGCGCAGTGACATTTGTCGCTTAGGCTATACAGAGAAATTTAGCCTGTATGATGAGCATGATGTCAAAAGGTTGATCAATTACATTGCACGCGATATTTTAGAAGTCGATACCGAAATGCCATCGATGGCCAAAGCGCAATCGTTGATTTGCCAAGCGAAAACCCGCGGCGATCGACCTGAGGCAATTAATGATCCCACTTCGCAATGGCATCAAGAGTTTACCCGCACCCTGTATAGGCGTTTAGACGATGCAATGCGTGCCTACAATGCCGTTGATTTTGATCG
>JACCVN010000273.1 GCA_013698165.1 Parachlamydiaceae bacterium
AATTAGGAGTGACTTTATGGATGATCAAACGATTTCAGTTTTTATGACGCCTATATTGCCCGGAAAAGCGGGATTATTAAGAGAGTCTGCATTTTCAATTGATGACAAAGCCCAGTTCTTTTCAAAACTTGGAATCTCAAAGTATCATCGTTGGATTCAGAATATCTATAACGAACACTTTTTAATCCATCTTGTAAAGAGCAAAGATATAAATGCAGCTTTCAACCGATTAAAAGAAGAGATAAGCAAGAATGACAACATTGCGAAAGAGCTTCGAAAGTTATATCTGGAATGTCTTGAAGTAGATCTTCTTGGCCCCCATTTCATCCCCAAAACCAAAGAACTGACAAAATTGATTTCTATGGGTGTTGAAAATGAGAACGGAGCAATGGTTAAGGAATACTGCTTTGTATATCCTATTCTGCCACCGAAAAAACAAAAAATGATCGATCTATATGATGATGAAAAGCTGATAAAAAAGTATGGTGATATGCTCGATGACTATAAAGAGCAAGTCAATAACATTTATCGTTTTCGAGGGGTTTCTAAAAACCAATTATGGATTCAAGAGACAGGATCAAGGTCTTTTTTAGTGATCTATCAAGAAATTACCGGCCCTGTCACTGATGCTAGAGATAAGTACTTGAATGTGCGTGATAATGAACTGGCAATGTTTCTTGCCCAAGAATTTTCAGAGATCACGGGCCTATCTTTTGAAGAGCTGCTTCCCAATTTGGAATCTCTCATAGATTTTGAGGTTCTTCGATAAATCAATTCCTATGGATAAGCAGTGCTATCTTTAAGAAGAAATGAGTTTGAGATTTATGTTGGGTATGGCTTTTTATATGTATCCCTGGTAATATGAAAGTATGGAGCAAATATCTTTTGAATGGGATCATAGAAAAAATGACATCAACATCGAAAAGCATGGAATCTCATTTTTTGAGGCGCAGCGTGCATTTCTAGATCCTAACAGAATTATCGCTCAGGATATTGAGCATTCCAACACTGAGCTACGCTACTATTGTTTTGGTAAAGTTAATGAGGCAATAATAACTGTTCGTTTTATTTATAAAGAGCAAAAAATTCGGATTTTTGGGGCAGGTTACTGGAGAAAGGGGAAAAAAATTTATGAAAAAACACAAAGTTAAGTACACGGATGAGCCAATTGGGAAAATAAAAATCGTTGATGATTTTTTACCTAATCCTAAAGATTTGGTGTTAAAAGAAGAAACAGCAAAAATAACCATTTCTTTAACTAAATCAAGTATAGATTTTTTTAAGAGTGAGGCTGCAAAGAATCACACTCACTACCAGACTATGATCAGAGCATTAATTGACAAATACACTTCTCATTACATTTGATAGTAGAAAAGAGTGCAGTGCATGCTCAAATCCTAAGGATAAGCAGTCCTATCTTTAAGAAAGAAAGTGGCTTTGTAAAGGTTTTTATTGCTTGTCCATTTGACGTCCCCTTTGGGATCGATAAAGGGGTTAGGTGCCAATAGGGCATCATGAAATTCACGGGCGGCAGTGGCATTCATAGCGTTGAATTCTACCTCGACCTTCACTTGATATTTCTCTAACTTTTTGGTAATGTCAGGCCTTTTAGTCACTGAATAATTAAAGCTTTCAATTTGAATGAGCGGCGGCTCTCCAGGTTTATCTTTCATGATCACATTAGGATGCGTCGATAACCAAGCCAGTAAATCGCTAACTCGTGGGACATTGGGATGTAAAGGATATAGATCGGGGATACTTTGTATGCTTTTGTTGATAAATTCCATACGGCTTTGAATGTCTTCTAAGCTCAAAGACTCTAAGGGAATGATATCGATGGGGGCTGTAGAAGGGGTTTTTCTTCCTCTATTGGCATACTCAGTTTCAATTTCCTGATAAGGCTTATTCGCAGAAACTAATAGATCGGCATAAGCTCTTCGTACATCATCCTCCCTAGACTTTTCATAAGCGTGGCCAAAGAAGTAGAGGGCGCCAGTGAGCAAGCCGATCATTGCCAAAAAAGTCCCTATTGGCTTTAAGAGCCGTTTCCAAGGGTGGGGATAGGCGAAATCGCCTTGTCGAAAATTAACTTGATCTTCGTAGTTGGTCAGCCCCATTAAAGCTGAACCTATCGGAATTGCATGAGTTTGCAATTCCGTGAGGGTGTTCTTGGTTTCGGGGGGAAGCTCTGGGGAGATAATCGTTTTGTCGAGGGTCCCAATGAGATTTTGAAGAAGTTGCGGGTATGTGGCCCCATCGCCTGTCAGTAAGATTTTGGGGACTTCCAACATTTTAAGTTGTCTGACCAGTGAATAAACAATTCTATGCACTTCCATATGAAAATTTCTTAGCGCAGCTGATATGAGAGAGCTCTCGCTTGTGGAAATCACTTCCCAATCAGCAGTGGCAAATGCTTGATCCAAAGCTGCTGGATCTTCAATCTGCATATCTTTTGCAAAAGTTTGCCTTAAGCTATTTATATCAAATGTGCTGGACTGAGCAGCAATCAACTTTCCCTCTTTTGCAAAGACGCAGCATGTTTGCTTATCCCCGAGGTGCAATATGAAATGCGGTGGTGATTCGGGTAGCAGAAACTTGCTGAAAGCTGTGAGAGCTGCAGGGATGCTCACAACAATTTCAGGTTCTATTTCTAACGGCTGCCATTGGATAATATGGTGTTGTAGATGATCCTTTCGGACCCCTAGTACAGTCAATTGTGTGCCTTGAGCATCTTTAGCCACGGTAATTCTATCTACAACAGCATTCTCAATTGGGTAAGGAAGTAATGGCTCAGCCTGAAAAAGCAAGACATCATCAATATCCTTATCCTTTTTGAGCTTGATGTCTAAAGGTCTAATCAAGGTCTCATTGGCATTGATCGCTGAAACAACTAATGTTTTTGCGGTAAGCTCTAAAAATGATTTCCCATCTTCAGCGAGGTTAAGAGGATTAACATGCAGTTCAGAATGCTTCTGAGGTTCTTGAGGAGAAAATGTATAGAGCTGCTCGATCTGAATTTTTTTCCGTTGCTGTGTGATGAGAGCGGCCTTTAGGCGCAAGCTATCAAGTTCTAGGCCTAATACTTTTGAGGAATATGTTCTTTCTGCCATGCGGTGTCTCTAAAATGATTGGTGCCAATTCTTGATTATCCTAGAAAATCAACTGCAAGGCAAGCTTTTATACCGTTAATAAGAAGAGAAAAAAATATTCTTCCTATTTTCTTTTCTTCAATGCTGATTTTGTCGGTTGAGGAGAATATCATCATGGCAGCAAGTTTTGGGTTTTTGTGTGTCCTTCTTACCTGCTGGTGCCTTAGAAATAATTTTTGTTCGAGAGGTTTCACCTCTAAGAACCATTTTCAGATATCTTTCGTTAACATTCTGATTCGTCACGGAAATAATTGCTGCTCCGCAAATGGCAAAAGGAGTCATCAGCACTAAAGCTGTTCCCAAAGCGCTCAGGGAACTGAATGCTGCGGCACTAATTAAAGCTGTAAGCCCCGGCTTAGCTATTTCAAAAGAGCCTGCAGCTGCACAAGATAAAAGAGCAAAACGATATTGGCAAAAGCGTTCGAGTGTTACTCGATAGAACACACTCGCCGCAGCACCCACCAAAAAG
>JACCVN010000583.1 GCA_013698165.1 Parachlamydiaceae bacterium
ATATGTAAAGCCCATAGTGTAGCCTTGAATGAGGCAAACTATGGGTATCCTTAGTAGTTGATCGTAAGTCCCGTAGGGGCGGCTTATGTAGAAATCGTTAGCAAAATGAATAGAAAAAGCTCTTTCAACCACTACTTGAAATTCTAATAGAGCGTGATTGGTGCAATTCGTTCTGAATTGGGAATCGTTTGTCGATACTTTAATTTTATCAGTGAAACGATTTCCACATAAGCCGCCCCTGCGGGACTTTCGATTAACTACTAACGATACCCATAGTTTGCCTCATTGGAGGCTACACTATGGGCTTTACATATTATCGCCTCATTCGAGGCTCTCAAAACATGCTTTCACGCTATCTAACACCAAACTGCCTCGAACAGAGGTTCTTCTTTTTTTGCTTAGGAATTCTTTCCGATTTATAAAGCGCTTCTATATCCTCTTTTTGAATATGGCTAGTTGGATCAAAATGTACGGCAGTATGACCTTGCGCCCAATCCACAGAAATTATAACTTTAAGCGTCGGGAAGAAATTATTACCCTTTTGAACTTGCAAAATTTTCCCGACAAGTGGCAGCTCTTCTTCAATAATTATCTTTCCGTCAAGCGGCATATTTAAAGGCTCAATGCCTTTATTCATGCCCGTCAAAGAACTTATTTTCTTCACTTCTATTCTCTTTTCAGTAGCTATCCATGTAATATCCACGGCTCTAACAGAAGAGGGTTCCAGTTGAGCAGGCCACTTTTGAAGGCCTGTCATGAAGACTTGGTTTATTTTATTAATCACTAGTTGTGCTTCATCCAAAGTCATCCCATTCCGTCGATAGGAATCCTTTGCAGCAGCATCTCCAAATCCTGCAACTGTGGCAATGCTACCTAGACCCGCTAAAGAATAAAGGGCAGCCCCCAGAGGAAGAGCCGGACCCAGAAAGGCGCTTAACATTGCTACTGTCCCAATTCCTATAAAACTAACGTCACTTACCAAACTCATGTCACAATTGCCAATCTTGAGGTCAAAATGTTCTTTATGGCGGTTTGGTATTCTTCTTATTTTTTCAAATTCTTCGAATATGTGCTTAATGAATAAGCCCCCGAATTTGTTGGCTTGCTTTAAATTCTGGATGACTTTTTCAACATCTATCTTTTTAACAGGCTTTAGGGCTCTTGATTCAAGACCCTTTTCTAGACGTTCGACATGATTTTTTCTAAAGGTAAAAGCTTCAAATGCCTCAACGGTTTTTTGGGCTTGACTCTCACATTGACCATAAAGCCATTTTAAAGCCCCACACTGACTTATCAATCGATTTTTCAATTCGTTAGCTTCATCACTTGACTTAACTTCAGAAGACATTTCAAGAAACTTCTTTATCATGCAAAGAAGCAATTCCGGAGCGATGAATACACCTTGTTGACGGCTATTATCTAGTTTAGAAGCGATCACACCCACATAGCTCTGGGGTTGTAATGCGGCGCCATTTATAGACATGTTATCTATATCATAGATCCCATTCCATATATTATTAGAGTACATCTCGTTCAGTTTTTTTAATTTATTACAATCTTTAGCCTTTTCCACTTCACGTTGTTCGTTAGTAATGACTCTAGCATAATCATTCACCCTGCTTTTAAGATGAGTCATTTTTAATTCTAATAGAGCCGTATTAATTTTTGAAAAATGAGTGTTGATATCTCCAGTTAATTGACCAATTTCATTTCTGTAATCTCTTATTTGACCATCTAAATCAGTTAATCTTCCTACGACAGCTTCTAAGGTGGGTGCAATTCCTTGAATCATCATATTAGGCAACGCATTCAATGTTTCCCGAATTTCCTGCAACTCCGTTTTTGGCAAAGGAGTACCATCTAACCTGTTTTTAAATTTTATGAGAGCCGTGATACCTGTTATCAACGGGGTAATATAATCCCCAAATAATAGAGGCATTGAGCTTATCAGCAAACCAAGTGCGGTTATTTCTGAGTCCTTTGCCTGCCCTTCTTTAACTGTTGTGTATAACCCAAAAATAGCAGCACCCGCATAAATG
>JACCVN010000599.1 GCA_013698165.1 Parachlamydiaceae bacterium
CATTTATCCTGACCAAGTTTAAGGACGACGATAACAATTATCAAAAAAATAATCCATCTTTTTTGTAATCCCTTCAAAGCTTAAGTCGATATACTCGGAATGGCTGAATCTGAGAATTTGGGCAACGCCAAAGCTTTTGCGATTAAGCTCATTTCTCTCTCCGAACGTTAATGTTGACTGCAGCGATCGCAGCAGGTGTCTGTCATAAGCCGCGAATGCGTCGACAGCATATAGCCACTGGCGTAAGCCAGTGGTATGATCAACACAAAATAAAAGCCGCGAATGCGGCGACAGCAAAGGTTCTATGGGCACATTCACTAGCTAGCATTATCAGAATCAGCGTGAACATCATCGGTTAGAATCATTTGAAAAGGAATATACTCAAATTGCACAACGTTACATTTGACCCTAAATATCTTTTTGAGGCTGAACATTCCGGGTGATCGCCAAAGGCAAACACACTGCCTATATGCTGTCGCCGCATTCGCGGCTTTTATTTTGTGTTGATCAGACCACTGGCTTACGCCAGTGGCTACATGCTGCCGCCGCATTCGCGGCTAGGGTGTTTTTTTTGTGCAGTAAATATCGGGTAAAATCACAAACATCTAAGTTAATATTTGCATCAACATATATATACTGCCCAAATTCTCAGATTGAGCTAAGGGCAGTATGATAAAACCACATGAAGGAATTTGTCTAAAAACCGCCAAAAACAACACCCTAACCCTTAGCTGCGGCTGTCTTCGCTATCGCTCGCAAGCCTTGCTACGGGCTACAAAGAGAGATCGACTATCGTGGATTAGCTGCAATGCTTCTTTTATGTGAGTTGATAACTTTACGTGTTTCTAGTAGTCCTTATTAAATCTGTAGCTTGCACATGCATATAAAAAAATCTTGCGGGCTGGTATCATTACCGATTATATTTAGTCTATTGTGAATTCATACGAATTTTTTTTTAAGATGATCCCTTCAAAATGCCCTGTCATTATCTCCAATGCTGTAATTCCTAAGATATTTGATACGCGCGCGGCATTTTTTTTACTGTGCATTAGCCTGCCGCTGCTTTTCATGCCCAAAATCAATTTTTGGCATTTTGAAGGCCAGACCGCAGGAGTCAGGATCGATGATCTTTTATTGCTAATTTTTGGGACAATTTTTCTGTGGGGCTACTTTTTATTACAGAGGAAAGTGCTCGATATTGAGAAAGCCGTTTTTGCCATCGCCGTATTTTCTTGCTTTTCTTACATCATGAACAGGTTATTAGTGGCTAGCGGTTATCTTCATGTGAACGCCTCCATATTTTATAGTGTACGCCTATTAGAGTATTTTCTTTTTTTTTATGTAGGTGTGTTGGCATCACGTTTTATTAGTTTAGGATCTCTTCTGCGTGCGCTTATCGTTTGGAATCTTCTCTTTATGCTGCTGCAGGAGTTTCAAATCATTGGGGTTTTTACTATGGAAGGCTATCTTCCCTATGCGGAAGATAACCGCCTTCTTGGCATTGCTTCTTTTGGCGCTGAAATGGGACTCTTATTAAATTTGCTTTTTTGTTTTTTTATCTACGAAGAACCTTCTCGAAAATCCTCTATTCAGCTGCTTCCAAAAGAGTTTTTACGATTTTTCCGAGCAAACAAAGCATTTTTCCTTCTATTGCTTTTTGTAGGGCTTGTCATTCTCACCGGCGCCAGAATTGCAATTTTGGCTTTACTGTTCACATTTTTACTCCGCTTAAAGGATCTGGTCCGATGGCGATCCCTCAGCACTTTTTTTATGCCGCTTTTAACACTTGGTCTAGCTGTAAGTTTGATGTCATATATGCTTTATAATGTTTCTGGAATTGTCTCTCGCAGTGAAGGATTGCTTTCTCTGAGCAATTTAGAGCTGATTCCGATCGTTTGGGATAATATCGTTTTAGATTATGACCCTATAGGCAAGGAAACTGTTAGTTATGATGGATATGATGCCAGCTGGTGGATGCGTATCCACAAATGGTGCTATGCCTTGAAAATTTATTGGAACCATCCAGCCGCCTGGCTGCAAGGCGTAGGCCCCGGCTTTGCTATGCCAGCCTTGGATGGAGGCATCATCAGAATAATTACGGAACTTGGAATTATAGGATTTTCTCTCTACTTTTGGCTGTTTTATCTGATTGCCAGAGTTTCGCGACCTTTAAAGTGGATGGTAATAGCGATGGCCCTTAATATGCTGTTTTTTGATGTATATTTAGCCTATAAGCCCATGAGCCTCCTCTTCCTAATCGTTGGGTACACATATAACACATCCACACGCACGAACAAAGATAGCACCCATAACGCATTGACTGCAAACAGCACCCACAACGAACGAACACGCACGAACTAGGAACAGCAGGATAGACAGGATCGTAAGCGGCAGGATTGGCAGGATATTTTAGCTACAGGATGTTTAGAACGGTTATGATTTTTATTATTTAAGTTTATTAATTTCTTATTTTTTCGTTTAAATAAATGATGTCAAAACCGTTCTAAACATCCTGTAGCTTCCCCTGTTTAGGCGAAAACTGATCCTGTTTTCGGATCAAATGTTAAATCGCCTGTCACATATCGATCTAGATCGGTTACTCTAATATATTCGTTACTCATTTTTGTTGTGCGAGCGTTGTCTAGATATGCTATACCTGACAATTGGTATCCATGCTTTGTCATCATCTCCTTTATCTGGGTATCATCTTTTTTCATACCCATAGATTCTAAATAAAACTTAATGTCTTCGGGTTTTATGGTAGGCAAATCCAGAGCTTGTTCCAAGCCATTTCGATCTAAGTCTTCAGCCCATTCATCCTCAAGATGCTTGCGGAACTCTTTGACTCCCAGGGATTTATCAAGTGTTCCTCGAGAAATTCTATCTGCTATGAGATGCTGATATAGATCAAACTTAATTTCGTCCGGGAGCGGTTTCAATTCATCTTTTTCAATTTCATGGGATCCTTTCCGATCTAGATAAATGGCTGCCTCTTTTAGAACATCCAAATCATCTTTATTTTTCACATCCAAATTAAGATGGTTGATTAAAGCAGTTACTGGGTTAGGATTCATTAATGGATCATAGTGTCCTGCGGTTCTAAATTCATCCACATAAGTCTTTGCCGATTCGAGTTTGCTAGGTGCGACTGTCTTTTCTTCCAAGACTTCAGCTTTACGTTCTTCATTAACAATTGGGTTCATTTGGTGAGGTGGCGGATTGATTTGAGTATTTGGTTGGGGTATGGGGTTTTGGAGCTGTGTGTTTATTTGGGGTGCCGCTTGGTTATTTACTTGAGGAGGATTAAAATTTTGTTGATGCCCTTGTGAAGGCATTTGATTGACATTTGATTGGTATTGTTGGGAAGGCGGCCGATTATAGGTCGGATTCGCTTGTGGGTGGATATTGTAATTTTCCCCATTGAATCGATTTAAAGATTCTTGTTGTTGTTGAGGATGATCAGCCATTGGGCTCCCTTCACTAGGCTGGTCGATTTGGTGTATTTCTAATATTAGGTGTTTACCTAAGGGCCCATTTGAACCTTCAAATTCAATTCGACGATTTACCTGTACTTCTTTAGAATGTTTAATTTCTCTAAAGGCCTCTTCAGCACCCAAATATTTATATTTATGATCAGAGAAAAAATTTACAAAAAAATGCTTAATTTTCGCTATTGTAGGCCAATTAGTGGATCCAATTTTGTCAATATGGTACTTATTATCACTCCCTTTTTTTTCTCGAACGTACAAATTTTGTATACTATCTAAATTAAGTGTTGTATCACCGCCGTTTATTCTCCATTCCATATAAACCTCCATTTTTAGACTAATCTAAATCGAAGCAACATTTTATTAATTATATAATAGAATTTTTCTAAGCCTAAACAAATTATATGTTTATTATTAATTTATAGTCAAATTTTGTTTTTTAACAAGTCTACGACTCATAATCAAGCAGTCGGCACTCCCAATACCCTAATATTCAAATAGATAGGGCGGCATAGCACGATCGCAAGCGGCAGGATTGGCAGGATCTTTAAATAC
>JACCVN010000626.1 GCA_013698165.1 Parachlamydiaceae bacterium
GCAGCCGAAATTTCTCAGATTGAGCTAAAGGCAGTATATGTCGATGCAATAATTAACTTAAATGTTTGTAATTTTATCCTGACATTTATTGTACAAAAATAACACCCTTGCTACGTGCTACAGAGGAAGATCCACTATCGCTCTCGTTTCTTGCATTTTTTTTAAAAAAATGTAGCCAACCTAAAAATGCATAAAAATGGAGCATATTTAGGTGATTTTGCAAAAGAAAAAGTCATTTTTCCCCTTTTTGTTCATTAAAGAGTGCGACTCTTAAAAATGGGGCTATTTGTTCGCTAAGGACAGGTTCTGCAGGTCCTTTCAAAGTAAAGGTTTTCAAGTAGCTGTCGCCGGCGATGTTGCGCCAATAATTTCTTGCATAATGTGGATATTGCTTTATGAACTTTTCAAGTTCATTTTCAGCGACAACCATTTCATTGATCTTGTCGCCTTCATAGAAGTAGTTTTTCCAGCCTATAAATGCTTGTCGGACCCTAATGGGTAGAATTTCCGCAGGCAAAAGATTCAGGTTTTTTTTGCCATAGCTTCCTAGGTCCTCTGTCAAGTGTACATACTCTTTTGGCGCTTGATTCCAGTAACGCGGCTGCCACTCTTCAACATCCTCTAGAAAAACTTGAAATTCTTCTGCACTGATGGCTCTTATAGGAAACTCATCGCTGAGTAATCGATGCCATGTGTGATATAGAAAAAGTAGTTCAGGAGGGGCTTGCACATAATCATCTGCATATTCCGGATTAAGTCCGATTTTTTCAGCATATTGAAAAGCGGGGAGATATCCATTTTTACTTTTCACATGTGCGCGCATATGATTAGGATTTTGCCATAAGAACAGAGAAATTTCTCGGTTTGTCACACGAAGAAATGGGCTGTCAGCATACTGATCACTAAGAACAGCGGTGTATTTTGAAAGTGCCAGGGAGAAGAGCAAGCTAAAGCCTAAAACGGCAATTAACCACCCCCAAAAAGGAAAAGGATTTCGCCCATATTCTTCATGGATGAAATCCTTTTCTGATAACTCGGAATTTCCGTTAGCCACTAGAATCCGTAGCTCGCACGCAAGCTAAGATAATTTGTAGGGGAACGTGAGAATTGTCCTTCGTAGGAATACCCATCATGATATTCGAGGAATATTCTAAATAGGCGCTGAAGTCCACAAAGTTTTCCCCATTCATAACCTAAGACATAAGTCTGGTTAATATGTTTATCCTGTTTTGTCTGAAATTTGAAGTGCATGCTGAAGAATGGACGTCCAAATAGCTGCTGTCTATCGTTGATAAATCCAAGCTGAGAAAGATGTAATTCCAAACCTGTTTCAGCATAAAAACGACCGAATGGGTAAGACTTGTCTTGCGCAACAACAGTTCCGATACCGCCATATAGGCGGATATCATCTGTTGGATAGTATGACGCGTAGAAATCTAAGTATTCTGCGCTCGGATTACGTCGATCAAACTCCGCATGATTAAGGATAAATTCATCACCGATATGTGATGAGATGTGGTAGCCTCTTAAGCGGAATGCCCATGGTCCAACAGAATATGTGATTGGGATACCACCATAGTAGTCTGCATTCAACAATGGTGAAGAGTTGTGTAATGGATCAAAGCATACCCAGACTGCACCTTCAACTTCAATTTGCAGTTGTCCGCCCCAAACATCCAGCCATCGGTAGATACCCATCGTGTTGCCCAAAGAAACGTCAATGACATTTTTGACAAACGCCTGGTCATTTAACCTCCAGCCACCTGAAAAATTAATTGCATGGGGATCTGCGACGAAAGGTCTAAATAACACCGGATCTTCCGGAAACCATATACCGCCACAACTTCCTATCTCTATTGGAGGAGTAGGATTCGGATCAATGCTCGGCTTATCACAGCAGGCTGCGAGATTTTCACCGGCTGTAACCGGCACTTTATAGGAAGATAAATCATCATCAAAAGCATCGGCGTTTAGTAGTGTTCCGCTTAAAAGAGAACATAAGGCAACAAAAAGTCCAAAGTTACGTAGAGTATTCATAATTTGCAAATGACCTTCAGTGAAGTGTGACATCGATCAAATAAAAATGATTGTATAGCCGAACCTCAAATATCTTCAAAGAAAAAAATATCATTTGAATTTTTTTATCGACGGAATGGACGGAATGGACGGAATGGACGGAATGGTCTAAATGGACTAAATGGACACACATGGACACACATGGACACACATGGACACACATGGACATCTAGCGGTGCTGAAAATTACTAAAATCTTCTAATGTCCATTCTGTCCATTTTCCATGTGAAAAAAAATATTTTTTTTTAAATGAGATGAATTTCGAAGAGAAAAATAATATTTATGACATTTTACAAAAGATGGGCATTTCAGAAAAATCCGGTATCGAGGTAAAATTAACAACCTGCCCCGTCCATCATAATGATGGATTACGGAGCGAAATAGTTTTTTTGAAATTTAGGCGCAATATGTCAACACAAAATACTCCTTTGCCTGTAGTTGCACTTTCTAAAGCTGACCATGATGGTTGGCGCAACGAGCGTATTAATCCAAGCCTTCCTGAGAGTTACCAAAGTATTCCGGTGAATGAAAGCTGGTCTTGGTGGCGCAAGATGGCCGCATTTGCAGGCCCCGGTTATTTGGTTGCTGTGGGGTATATGGATCCGGGTAACTGGGCAACAGGGCTTGCCGGTGGATCAAAATTTGGTTACACACTGCTTTGCGTCATTCTAATGTCAAATTTAATGGCGATGTTGCTTCAGGGGTTATCCGGCAAGCTTGGAATCGTCACAGGAAGAGATTTAGCACAAGCTTGTCGCGATCATTATTCCCCAAAAGTTTCATTTGCCTTATGGATATTATGCGAAATCGCTATTTGTGCCTGCGATCTTGCGGAGGTGATCGGTTCTGCAATTGCCCTTAATTTGCTCTTTGGTATGCCATTAGCTATTGGGGTTTGCATAACAGCTTTAGATGTCTTGTTAGTGATGTATTTTCAACATTTGGGTTTCCGTTACCTTGAGGCGATTATTATTACCATGTCAGTGGTCATTGGCGGATGTTTTGTCATGGAAATGCTTTATGCACAACCAGCTATCGGTGAAGTGCTGGCGGGATTTGTGCCTAAAACCGAGATCCTTTTTAACCCGGAAATGCTTTATATAAGTATAGGGATTCTGGGGGCCACGGTAATGCCGCACAATTTGTATCTGCATTCCTCAATTGTGCAAACCCGAAAATATGCCGACAATGTCAAATCGAAAAAAGAGGCGATCAAGTTTACGACTATAGATTCGACAGTAGCTTTAACCTTCGCCCTCTTTGTCAATGCAGCCATCCTGATTATGGCAGCTGCAGTATTTCATCAAAATGGACACACTGAAGTCGCTGAAATTCAAGATGCGTACTATCTTTTAAGCCCACAGCTGGATGTCCCAATTGCTAGCACTCTTTTTGCTTTAGCTCTTCTCGCTTCCGGACAAAATTCGACATTGACAAGTACTCTTGCAGGACAGATTGTGATGGAAGGATTTTTGAACTTGCGTCTTAGACCATGGGTAAGAAGATTAATTACTCGAGGAATTGCTATCATCCCTGCAGTGATTTGCGTGATTTTGTATGGTGAAGATGGAATGGCCCAGTTGCTGATTTTTAGCCAGGTTGTCCTGAGCTTGCAGTTAGGTTTTGCAGTTATTCCCTTAGTGATTTTCACAAGTGATAAGAAGAAGATGGGTGAATTTGTAAATTCTAAATTTACGACCATTTTTGCTTGGGCCTGTGCGTTAATTATTGTTGTTCTTAACATCAAATACATTATTGATTTCGCGTTAGAATATTTACCGTTATAGGTGATGAGCAATGTATAAAAAAATACTCGTGGCTTTAGAAAACAGCGAAGCCGATACGACACTATTGCCGCATATTGTTGAATTGGCAAAAGTTCATCACTCTGAGCTTTTACTTGTCCATGTGGCTGATGGCTGGGTAGCAAGGCGGTACAATGATTTTCAGTTGAGAAGCTCTGAGGAGATGATTTCCGATGAAAAGTACCTTCAAGATACAGTTGAGAAGATCAAATCCCAGGGACTAAAAGTATCGATGTATCTGGCTTTGGGCGATCCTCCGGAAGAGATTTTAAAGGTTGCTGATACAGAAGGCTGTGATCTCATAGCAATGACGTCACATGGACACAGATTTTTTGCCGATCTTATTTTGGGAAGCACAATCGAAGATGTTAGACATCGAACAATGCTTCCAATGCTAATCGTTAAAATGGGAGCGAAATAATATTGTGAAAAATTCTTCTTGGTCCATTGGCATTGACTTAGGGGGAACAAAAATTGCTGCTGCAATGGTCGGCCCTCACGGTGAAATTTCTCATGAGAAAGTTGTTCCGACAAATGCTAATGAAGGCGCTGAAGCAATCGTGGATAAAATAGCTTCACTGATCGTTGAGCTTCGCAATGCTGCAAAAGATGTGAAATGTC
>JACCVN010000007.1 GCA_013698165.1 Parachlamydiaceae bacterium
TTGTATAATACAGGGTCTTTTAAATGAGCTCAACCGCGAGAGCTTTCGCGTTGCCCAAATTCTTAGATTGAGCTAAGGGCAGTATATACTCGACACAGCTGAATCTGAGAATTTGGGTAACGTCCACATTTTGAGAGGTTGATTTTGGATCAAAAGCACGATTTTATTTTTTCGCCTGGAAGGTGGATAGGGGAAGGCAGAATATCTTTTTCCTCTTCTCGAGATCATTTGCGCTTCTACACTTCATGGTGGATAGAAAAGGAAGAGAAAAGTGATGTGATGCGTTGCCAGCAGCAGGTAGAAATGCAAGGTGCCGAAAATATTGTCTGCAACCAATTTCTGATCAAAAAAACTTCTGCAGATAAATTTAATATTCAACTTGAAAATGAACTTCTTGGATTAGTTGAAGGGAGTGGGGTCATCGATAGTCAAACTATTGCTTGGGAATTTCGAAATAATATCAATACCGAAGGGTTTGAAGTGTATGAACTGCAAGAAAATGGCGATTATATGCTACATGCAGAATATTCTTCTCCCGATCAATTCCGCACAATAATTGATGGACGCATCTGGAAAAAATCACCTATAGTTACTCAGGATGAATAATACTATTGCCAAAGAATGCATTAACCATCCGCTAAAGGGGGTGATCTATGCCAATGAACTTGAGGAACTTGAAGCACTAGTCATCCTTTCAAGCATTGAATCGATCGGTTCTGTCAAAATCCGTCAACTTCTTCAAGTTTTCGGTTCTGCACTTTTAGCTTTATTGGCAGATCCTTCAGAGATTGCTTCATTGCCAGGCTTTGGGCAGAAAATTGTCGCACAATGGACGCTTTGGAAAAGTGATTCCCGCTGGAGAAACAATCTTGTTTTAGCAGATAAGGAAAAAGTACAAATTGTTCCTATTACGAGCGCTGTTTACCCCAAAAAACTTTTAGAGCTTGTAGACCCTCCCATCATTCTTTATGTTAAAGGTGACATTTCTTTAATTAAGTCAAAATGCATAGCCATTGTTGGAACCCGACAAGCTAGCATCTATGGAAATGAAACTGCTAAAAAATTTGCAAAAGAATTAGCAGGAATGGGATATGTCATTCTCAGCGGATTGGCTCGCGGCATTGATACATCGGCCCATATTGGCGCCCTTGAATCAGGAACGACAGCTGCAGTGATCGGTTCGGGACTAGCAGACATTTATCCTGCAGAAAATCGTTTTTTAGCTGATAAAATTTGTAAAGAGGGGTGTCTAATCAGTGAATTTCCCATGGCGACACCTCCTGACAGGCAAAATTTTCCTCAGCGTAACCGCATAGTTTCTGCACTTTCTTTAGGAGTTGTATTAATCGAAGCTCCCATTAAAAGCGGCGCTATGATTACTATGAATAATGGAAGGGCTATGGGAAAAAAATTGTTTGTTCTTCCGGGAAGGATCGATGGAAACTTTGGCGGCAATCATTCCCTTTTAAAGTCTGGCTTGGCGCAACTGGTGGAGTCTTCAGAAGAAATTGCGCATAGCTTTGACGATTTGTTCAGTGGAGGTCAAAAAGCTGTTGCCCCATTAAAGTTACGGATACCACTAGACAAAGAAGAAGGGGAATTACTACAATTACTTCCTACAGAGGAAATGGCTATAGAAGAAATTGTCCAGCGCACCAAACTACCGATTTCGGTATTAAATGTCCTGTTGATGAGTTTAGTCTTAAAAGGCGCAATCAAAGAATTTCCGGGCAAAGTCTATAAAAAACAGGTTTCTAATGGCTAAATTCTTAATTATCGTGGAATCACCCTCAAAGATTAAAACTCTTCAGAAATTCCTCGGACCCCAATTTTTGTTCGAATCCTCTGTCGGTCATATCCGCGATCTGCCAGAAAAAGAATTCGGCATCGACCTGGAAAACAATTTCGAACCTAAATATACGGTCATGACGGACAAAGCCGATGTGATCAATAAATTGAAAAAAGCTGCCAAGCAAAGCGATATCGTCTACCTCTCTCCCGATCCGGACCGAGAGGGTGAAGCGATTGCATGGCACATTAGTCAGATTTTGCCTCCAGATACAAATTTCCAAAGAATTACTTTTAATTCCATCACAAAAGAGGCCGTTTTAAAGGCAATTGATCAACCGCGCGCAATCGATATCGATCTGGTCAATGCTCAGCAAGCTAGACGACTACTTGACAGAATTGTGGGGTATAAGATCTCACCGCTCCTCAACCGACGTATTCAACGTGGCAGAGAAAAAGGCGTTTCTGCCGGCCGTGTTCAATCTGTGGCTTTAAAGTTAGTGGTCGATAGAGAAAAAGAAATCGAAGCCTTTAAACCTATAGAATATTGGAATCTTGCCGCCCTTCTTAAAACTGATCCAAACGATCGGACCTTCAGAGCAGGGCTCTATTCTGTAAATGGCAAGAGGGTAGAAAAAGAAGTTGTTGAGGGTAAAGAATTTACTATCATAGGAGATAAAGACGCAGCAGACCAAATTCTTGCTAAAATGAAAGATGGCCCTTACAAAGTGCTGACTGTAGATAAGAAAGAGAAGAAGCGCAATGCTCCTCCTCCGTTTATTACATCAACTCTTCAACAAGAAGCTAGCCGTCACCACGGTTTTTCCTCTGCAAGGACGATGAGCATCGCACAAGGTCTTTATGAAGGGATCGACTTGGGCAATGAAGGGGCCGAAGGTTTGATCACCTATATGCGTACCGATTCGGTGAGAATAGCTCCGGAAGCAATTGCTGATGTGCGTACACATATCCTCGAAACCTATGGAAAAGAATTCCTGCCGGATCAGCCAAAAGTTTATGGAACTCAGAAAAATGCTCAGGATGCCCACGAAGGTATTAGACCGTCAAGCATGTTGCATACTCCGGAGAAAGTCCAAGGTTTTCTGAATCGCGAACAATTCATGCTCTACCAGTTAATTTGGAGACGGTTCATTGCTAGTCAGATGATGCCTGCCATTTACGATACTGTTTCCGCTGACATTAACGCCGGTAACGATATTATTGTGCGCGCCACGGGGTCGACAATGAAGTTTGCGGGTTATCTCTCTGCCTACCAAGAAAAAAGCGATGACGATGAGGGTGAAGAAGATAGTAAAATCCTACCTCCGCTAAACGCGGGTCAATTGCTTGAGCTCCAGGAGCTTAGTTCTGAACAAGCCTTTACAAGGCCGCCGCCAAGATACAGTGAAGCTTCTCTAATCAAAGAGTTGGAAAGGTCCGGGATCGGTCGCCCTTCGACCTATGTCTCGATTATGAATAAGATTCAAAGTCGCGATTACACTGTCAAAGAAAGCGGAAGATTAAAACCTACTGAAGTTGGACGCGTCATTGCTGAACTTCTAGAAGCAAATTTCCAACAAATTATGAATATTGGCTTCACTGCCGAAATGGAAGATAATCTGGAAAGAGTTGCTGATGGCGAGAAAGATTGGAAAGAATTATTAGCTAACTTTTGGAAAGATTTCAAACCCACTCTTGAATTGGCCGAAAAAGGTGCTTTTGTCCCCAAAGTGATGACCGATATCGAATGTCCAAAATGCGCATCGAAGCTACAAAAAATCTGGTTCAAGTCGAAGTATTTTTATGGTTGCTCACGCTATCCTGATTGCGATTACTCTGCACCTGTCGAAGAGATTGCATTTAATAAGGAAGACTATGCCGAAGACTTTGATTGGGATCAACTCTGTCCAAAATGCGGCAAAGATATGAAGTTGCGCCATGGGCGCTTTGGAGCCTTCTTAGGCTGCACAACATATCCTGAATGCAAAGGGATCATCAACATTCCCAAAAAGGGAGAAGTTGCTATTTCCCAAGAAGATCTTCCAGGATGCCCGGCAATTGATTGTCCAGGTCAGATGACAGCAAGGAAATCGCGCTATGGGAAAACATTTTATTCCTGTTCCACATTTCCTGAATGCGATGTAATCGTAAACGATTTGGAACAGCTAGAAACAAAATATCCTAGCCATACTCGCACAGCCTATGTTGCCAAGCCCAAAAAAGGTCGGGGCAAACCGGTAAGCAAAGCCGCCGCTGCCAAGGCAACAGCGACTTCAAAAGGAAAGAAGACGACCAAAACAACCAAGAAGGCAGCGACAAAAGAAAAATCTACAGCTCCAAAGAAAGCATCAAACCAACCTGTCAATAAATTATCTCCTGATTTAGCGTCTATTGTCGGAGCAGAGGAACTTTCACGCCCAATGGTCATGAAGAAGGTCTGGGAGTATATTAAAGCTCACGACCTTCAGGATACAAAGAACAAGAGGATCATCAACCCTGATGCCTATCTTGCCAAAGTGTTTGGAAATAATGAACCTATCGACATGTTTAAACTGGCAGGTATACTGGGTAAGCATATCGGCTAATGAGACAGTTGCAAAAGTCCAACCGGGCTTTTGCAACTATACACGCATTAACATCACACACCCATCAACATCACCACGCATCCACACGCAAAAACAGTTCCCAAACGCTTTCACAGGCAAGAACAAAGAACAGCAGTTGAAAGCGTGTGAAGGCTGTTTTTTTGTGTTGATGGGTGTGTGGTGTTTGCGTAAGCGTGTGCGTTGTTAGCTCATGTTAAGCCCATGTTCAAACAGAGATGTCGACAAGCTGGTGGTCGGGATTTTGTTTGATGGCGTATTGTTTTTCCCATTCTTCTGTGAAAAGCACCATGGGCCTGTCGAGACGGTCTTTAACGATCGTCGCTGTGGAAGGTTTTTTGAAGGTGGCAAGGTCGCCGATGAGCCATCCACTGCATGAATAAGGAAGAGATTGAATCACGGCCTCAACGCCGTATTCATCTCGCAGGCGGTATTGCATTACTTCAAATTGAAGTTGACCAACGGCGGCGAAAATCGTTTCGCCATATTCATCTAAAGGTCTGAGCAACTGAATTGAACCTTCTTCAGTTAGCTGAAGAACGCCCTTGTCAAAAGATTTACGCTTTCCAATATCTTTGGGGTAGATTTTTGCAAAAATTTCCGGCTGGAATTGCGGTAAAGGTTTGAAATTATACCCTCCGGTCATAGAGATACTGTCGCCCACAGAAAAAACTCCGGGGTTAATCACGCCGATCACATCGCCGGCGTAAGCAATATCTAGAGTTGATCTTTCACCTGCCACCATGCCATGCGGTCGCGATAAGCGGATTTCACGGCTTAGACGATGATGCTTAACAACAAGATCGCGATCAAAGCGCCCGGAGCATATTCGCAAAAATGCCATGCTATCGCGATGCCTTTTATCCATATTGGCTTGAAGCTTGAAAACGTACGCACTAAAAGGCGTTTTAACAGGATCAATGCGAAGTTCAGAGCCATCCGCTTTTAAGGCTTGGCGTGCTTGCGGGGAAGGGGCTAGGTTTATAAAGGCATCGAAAAAAGGCTCGACCCCGAAGTTTGTTAAGGCTGAAGCAAAAAAGACTGGGGTTACCTCACCAGCGAGAAATGCTTCTAAAGTGAAAGGGTTTCCGGCGTGTTCTAGAAGCTCTAATTCCTGAGTCACTTTTTCAAACTCTGCATTTCCAAGAATGCCTTTAATTTCATCGCCTTGAAGGGGGATTCTATTGATTGCGGCCTTTTGAGCGCCCCCAATACCTACTTTGCTGAAGATGAGACATTCCTTGGATTGACGGTCATATACGCCTGTGAAATCACGACCGGTACCTAAGGGCCAATTCATGGCGCAGGAATGAATGCCTAAAGTATTTTCAACCTCTTCCATCAGGTCAAGAGGTTCCCGTCCGGGCATATCCATTTTGTTTATAAAAGTTAATACGGGAATATTTCGCAGGCGGCACACTTCAAAGAGCTTTCTAGTCTGCTTTTCCACACCTTTGGCAGCGTCGATGACCATAATGGCGCAATCAGCAGCTGTTAGGGTACGGTAGGTATCTGCAGAAAAATCTTCGTGGCCAGGGGTATCAAGAACATTGATGATCGCATCTTTATAAGGAAATTGCATAGCTGATGCAGTAATCGAAATCCCTCTTTCCTGCTCCATGGCCATCCAGTCAGAAGCGGCTGCCTTACGACCTTTGCGTCCGCGCACCATTCCGGCGGTATGCACCATTCCGGAGTATAGCAACAATTTCTCTGTGAGAGTGGTTTTACCGGCATCGGGATGGCTAATAATAGCAAAAGTGCGACGTTTAGCAATCGCCTCTTGGAGTTCTTCTTGTTCGGAGGTCATAATTTTTTTTCCAACTGGGAACGTTTGACATAGGTTTTAACGATTTAGTATAAATTGTTTCGCATCGATATGCAACATTGAAGCGCATTTAAAACTTAAATAGATTGACTGTTATCATATAAAAACATATCAACTCAAGAAAAGATTTGATCAATCTCGAGAAGGAGAGCTATGCACTACATTAATTTGCCTCTTAAAATATTTTTGTACGGAATACTTTCTGTACTATCTATCAATGCAGAAGAAGCCGAATTATCTCAATTTGATGCCGAAAAAATCGGAGTCGAAGCATATATCTACGGCTACCCCTTAGTTACGATGGATTTTACGAGAAGAATATCTACGAACGTTGAAAAACCCTTTGGGAGTAGTGCACCAATGGGCCAGTTTGCACATATGCGCAATTTTCCTGACGCTCAATTCAATACTGTGACAGCTCCCAATGTAGATACTTTGTATTCTGTGGCTTGGTTAGATCTAGCAAATGAACCGATGGTCTTACATGTGCCGGATGAACCGAACCGCTATTATCTAATGCCGATGCTAAGTGCTTGGACAGATGTATTTGTATCCTTGGGTACCCGTACGACGGGTACGGCGGCAGGTGATTATGTTATCACCGGACCCAACTGGAAAGGCATACTTGGCACGGGTATTAAAGAAATTAAAAGTCCTACGAATATGGTCTGGGTCTTAGGTCGCACATACACTTCAGGCACCCCCGAAGACTATTCATTGGTACATAGCATTCAAAACCAGTATGCATTGGTTCCACTTAGCAGCTTTGAAAAAGTTTATAATCCTCCAAAAGGGGTCGTCGATCCCAATATCGATATGAAAACACCTGTTCGCATGCAAGTGAATAATCTAAGCGCTGAAGAGTTTTTTAATCGGCTTGCCATGTTAATGGTCGATAACCCCCCAGCTTCCACTGATAAGGAGATTATAGCGAAAATGGCGAAAATTGGGATTCTCCCAGGTCAACAATTTGATTCAAGCCAAAATCCAAAAATTGCTCTGGCTCTCAAAGACGTTCCCACGCTAGGCTATAAGAAAATTATGGACCAGCATGAAGATGCGGGGAAAGATATCAATGGATGGCTTTACTCTTTAAGAACCGGAGAATATCAGGGAGATTATAACCAACGCGCTTTCATTACGGCAGTGGGCCTTGGAGCTAATCTGCCTGAAGATGCTATTCATCCAATGACGAATATAGACAGCAAAGGGGAAGCTCTGAGTGGTGCCTACAAATATGTCATACACTTCAATAAAGGCCAAGAACCTCCAGTCAAAGGATTCTGGTCATTAACGATGTACAATGATAAAGTGTTCTTCGTCGCCAATCCTCTCAATCGCTATTCGCTTAATAGCCGCGGGACCTTTAAATACAATCCCGATGGCTCTTTAGATCTTTATATTCAAAATGAACCTTCTGAAAAGGATAAAGAAAGTAACTGGCTGCCTGCCCCAAAAGGCTTTTTTATGCTCATGCTGCGTGCTTACTGGCCTGAGAATTCTATTTTAAATGGCAGATGGGCACCTCCAGCGGTACAAAAGGTGGAAGAGAAAAAAACGGTTCCGCTAGAAGCTGAACCTAAAAAATCATAAAAAAAGTCGATTACCGCTTCTGCAAACAGAATTTACGTAGCGCCGGCGAGTCGGAGAGTTTTAATCCCGAGCTACGTTTTGCGCGACGTTTTGCTTGCCACGTCCAAACGACGATTGTGTGCCCAGCCCGTAACTTGGCATTCCAATCATGCTATTCACCTGATCATTTTTTGAGCGTGGCAAGCTAATGTATTGGTGAGTGCATCGAGTAGAAGTAAAAGAGAAGAACCCCTGTCAGGGTTGTGAGGGTAATGTGCTCACCGTAGCTGTAGCTGTCTTCGCTAACGCTCGCAAGCCTTGCTACGGGTTAGGGTGTTGTTTTTGTAGCTTTTTTTAGATTTAAATTCACATGAATCTAAGCTTTTTTAAATTTTCAAGTCATATGAAGTATACGGTTTTAAGAATTGTGTTACGAGCAACAAACACCCCCGTATGGGGGTGTGGGCTAGTATCCAGGGAAAGCGAAGCGCAGCCCTGGTTAAATAAAATTCAAGATTGCACCCCTGAAAGGGGTGCGGGAGGGCTGTCGGATTTTTTTTACTAGTGACACGTTATTGCTCACACCCCTTTCAGGAGTGTAACCCTTTTATTAAAGGGCCCAGGGCCGCGCTTCGTTTGCTCTGGGCTACAGAGCCCATACTCCGGGGTGTAATTTAAGGGCATAATCTTCTAAAGAAAACAGAATTGAAAGACTTAGATGTATGTGAAAATTCAACGTAGAAATAGGAACAAAAACAACACCCTAGTACACTGTCACGCTAGAAATAATCGAAAATTCTACCTTGACAGTGTACTAGCTACAGGTAAGCAAAAAAACTCATAATCCTGATTAGCATTCTTCTCATTTATTTCACACTCAGCTTAATCTCTATGTGCTAGCGTGGCGAGGCTCAAAAAATGATTAGGTGAATAGCATGATTCCATTCCCGAGTTTGGAGTGCTCAAAGCAAGGGCCATGCAAACAGACTTTGGAAGTGTGAATGCGGTCTGCAAAAAAATTGGTTTGTCACTTCCAAACCCGGCATCGGAATTAACAATGAGATTACCTTATTCCGGGAATTTGTCAGGTTCCTGAAAATGTGCCCAACCTTCTCCACAGAGTGCCTTCAAAAAGGCAACTAGTGCAGCCTTATCTTGGCTAGTTAGATTTAAGGGGCGCATAAGAGGGTGAAGATTTTTATTTGGAGTTCCTCCCTTGTCATAATAATCGATTACTTCTTCTAGGGTCTTTAAGCTGCCATCGTGCATGTAAGGGCCTGTAAGCTCGCATTCGCGAAGGGTTGGTGGTTTGAAAGCTCCCCAGTCCTTGTCGTCATGGGTGATGCCGTAACGACCCGTATCTGGGTTCGGGCTGTCCATGCCAATACCGATATTCATGAAACGGTCATCGCAAAAGTTAAATCCTCCATGGCAATTGACACAGCCGGTTTTTTTAAACAGATCGTAGCCTCTGATTTGTTCTGCGCTCATTGCTGTTTTGATGCCAGCACGATAGCGGTCAAACGGGGAATTTCCCGAAAGCACACTGCGTTCAAAAGTGGCAATAGCTTTGGCAATATGACTCAAGGTGACCTCATCGCTGCCAAAGACCTTTTTAAATAAAACTCGATAGCCTTCTATTCCCGCAATGCGCTCTTGGCATTGTAAATGCGCTTCATGAGGATTATCATCCTTCGCCATCTCATTTGGATTGGCAATAGGCCCCATTCCTTGTTCTTCCAAAGAACGCGCTCGGCCATCCCAAAATAGAAACTTTAAATACGCTGCATTCAGAATTGTCGGAGTATGGCGGCTGCCTTTTCTTTGATCGATTCCGATGGCAATGGCTCTACAGTCGCCAAACCCACAGGGGATATTATGGCATGTGGAGCAAGATACTGTGTTATCTCCAGAAAGCCTTGTATCAAAGTAAAGCAAACGGCCAAGTTCCGCTTTATCTGCAGTGTATTGGTTATCTGCCGGCCAAGGAACGGGAGGAAGGCCAAGCGGTGGAACAATCTGTGCAGGCATTTCTTTTGTGGTTCTATGAGTTGGTGTAGGGTAAGATTCTTTTCCTGTCAAAGAAAAGCAGGTTCCTAAAAGAATCAGTAAAAATCGAATTAACATATTTTCCTCCCTAAAAGAACCAAGGCACAACCCAATAACTAAAATTTTATTATTGCGAATTTGAATAAAAAAAGATAGTGTCGGCATGAAAAGATAATCGTCGGTACGTCTATCTAGTAAAATCAAACCTTTCAAAGGAAAATCCCCATGAAAATGTATTATTACCTCCCTTGCCTCCTTGGCTTAAGTTTATCCCTTGCAGGCGCAGCAGCAGAACCTGCTGTCCAAGAAGCCCCAAAAAATGTGAACGTACGTAAGGGGGCTGTTGAACCCTATATTGCAAAAAATTATGATCACTTACTAGGGAAAGTCCAGGGTCTTGATGATTCTCTACTTAAAATGCATTTCAAGTTGTATCAAGGCTATGTCAACAATACAAATGCAATCCTTCAACGTTTACAAGAGATTACTGACAATGGCCAGAATAAATCTGCTGAGTTCGGTGCACTAAAACGCCATTTAGGATGGGAATTCGATGGTATGCTGCTGCATGAATTATATTTTGAAAATCTTGGCGGTAAAGGCCAATCACTAGCCAAAGGGCCTTTAGCGGATAAAATAGACAATGATTTTGGCAGTTACGATCAATGGAAAGCTGATTTTATTGCGACAGGTTCAATGCGGGGGATCGGCTGGGTTGTGGCATATATTGAACCCAAAAGTGGAAGACTACTCAATGAGTGGATCAATGAACATGATCTTGGACATCTGGCCGGCGGAACTCCTATCTTAGTGATGGACGTTTTCGAGCATGCATATATCACTCAATTTGCTTTGGATAAGGCAAAATATATTGATGTCTTTTTTGCCAACATTAATTGGGATGCCACATCTAGCCGCTACCAAAACCAACCAACTCAATTGATACCTCGTTAAACTTTTTTTATATCAAAAAATAGTTGAACCTTTTCGAGCCAATTGCAAAGTCCTATAACCGCGAATGCTGCGGCAGCATATTTTTGCCACATTTACCCCTGGCTATATGCTGCCGTCCCATTTGGGGCAATTGCGTATAATAATGTGTTTACACATATCTATCACGCGAAAACCTTGAACAATTCTACATCCCTGCCTTAAGGTATTAAGTCACTACCATAAGTGCAGTACGTCCTTGTAAAAAACTAAAGAAATCAAAGGGCCTGCCTGTTAGATTGTCAGTTGTGTTGTTAAATTCCAAGTTGATCTTGTGCTGCATATGGCGCTTCGTATGAGTACCCAGAAAGGTAGACCGATTACTGTTTCTGTAGCCATATTGGGTCCCTGTATTACGCTTCACAAGCCGCCCCTTCGGGACTTATATTCAACTATTGCCTACCCATAGTTTGCCCCTATCGGGACTACACTATGGGCTTTACACAATTAGCCCCATTCGCTCCTGTTTCGCGTATTTTTTTTCAGAAATCTGCTAGCCCACAAAGGTTTTTATTGATTTTTTGAAGAAACTTTTGCCCCCAGAATTAAATTTAGGTAAATATTCCTGTTTATAGCTTTTTTGAAGAGATTATCAAATTTGTGTTTAATTTTCATGTAAATATATTCTTATGTCGTCTAAAATCCTTCATTAAATTTGATAGTAGGATGTGACTTTCTAGTGACTATATATTATGAGAATATTTCAGATATCCCTATTCTTTTTTCGATTGCACGCCGATTAAAAATTGATCAGATTTTTGATAATCATATTCCCTCTCACGGTAATCTTCAAGGGCTTAGTTATGGATTAACTGCAATTGGATGGTTAATTTTTATCCTCTCCTCAGCAAACCATCGGAAATCTCATGTCCAATCATGGGCATTAGAAACAAAAAAGACGCTTTCAATACTATTTGGAAAAGATATCGATCCTAATAGCTTTAATGATGACCGATTAGCAAGGATGTTAAGATTTCTCAATGATGACGAGATTTGGCATAGCATAGAAAATGATCTTTGGCGCGCCAAGATGAATGTATTTGAGCTTCCAGTTACAGGTATCCGTTTGGATGGAACAAATACATTTGGATTTCATGGGGTTAAGGAGGACGGATTAATGCAGTATGGTTTTTCCAAAGATGGTAGATCAGATTTACCAATACTAAAATTAATGGTTGCTGCAGAAGGGAATACCGGCGAAGTTATTGCTGTGGATGTCGTTGAGGGTAATCAAAATGATGATCCCTTATATTTACCACTCATTAAAAGAGTCAGAAGCATCTTAGGTGAAAAAACAGGACTTTTATATTGTGGTGATTGTAAAATGTCATCTTTTAGCGTAAGAGGGAATTTAGATGCTTTTTCAGACTATTATTTGGCCCCCCTTCAGAAAAATAATCCTAAAATTTCACAGGAAATCGACAAATGGATTCATAATGGGATAAGTTGCTGTGATGATACTCCAGCAATGTCTACTTTGGTTTGGAGAAAAAATCAAATAATAGGTGGAGGATATGAGATTAAAAGATTTCAAAGATCTTTTTTAGAATCCGGTAAAAGCCATTCATGGAATGAGAGAGTATTAATTTTCAGATCTTTGAATCTATCTAAAGTTCAAAATGATGGATTAGAAAAGAGATTGCGAAAAGCTGAATTGAATTTAGAGAAACTCAAAGAAAAGTCTTTTAAAACACCTCAGGAACTATCTGATAAAATCTCATGCATAACTGAAAGATATAAGGTGAGTACGCTCCTAGATTGTGAACAAATAGAAACAAAAACTAGCAAAAATACTTATCAAAGGTCAGAAATTAGAAATGGGAAAAAAAGGAATGGAACATACACAGTATGTAAATCAAAATATGTTCTTCTTCAAGTTAAACGGCATTTAGCTGAGATTGAAGAGGTGAAGAGAACAAATGGTTGGAGAATATATGCCACAAATATACCCGAAACATTGATGTCTCTGGAACAACTCATTTGTTATTATCGAGAGGAATGGGTTATCGAAAAGCAATTCCATATTTTGAAGGACAAACCAATCGGAATTAGACCTCTATTTGTAAAGACAGATATCCAAATCTCTGGAATGGCTCGATTTTTGACTGTAGCTTTAAGATTATGGTCCTACATAACTCTCACAGTTCACAATTATTTAGTAAAACAGCCTGAAATTCAAGGATTGTACAAAGGTCAACCGAAAAAGAAAACTAAAAGGCCAAGTGCCAAAATGATAATGGAATCTTTTAGTAAAATATGCCTTTTTTATAATGAAGAAAATATTCCGAGATGGAGGCTTACTCCCATAGATGGATTAGCGGGACTTTTTTTAAAAGCATTAGAACTACCCTTGGAGACTTATGAGCTGATAGAGATGGCTTTAGAAGCTTGCGAATCATAATTTTTTTTGAAATTAAAACTTTGTGGGCTAGCAAATTTCTGAAAAAAAATACGCGAAACAGGAGCGAATGGGGCTAATTATGTAAAGCCCATAGTGTAGTCCCGATAGGGGCAAACTATGGGTAAGCAATAGTTGAATATAAGTCCCGAAGGGGCGGCTTGTGAAGTGTAATACAGGGACTTTTAAATGAACTCTTGCGCAAAGATTTCTCATATTCAGCTATGTTGAGTATCTGCTTCTCTTTTTTCAACTATTCAATACTAAGCTTTTTCCGGCTTCATCTCTGAGGTACTCGTTTTTGCGATGAGACTTTATTAATACATTGACGCTGCAACAAGTGATTGCAGAACCTCATGGATGGATCGGTTGAAAGCCAGAGAGTTGGCGGCTTTAACTCCACTAATTTGGGAACATGTGCATTCATATGGTCGGTTTGATCTCGATTTGGGATAAAGGCTTTAACTTTTTAACCGCATGCAAATATTTTTCCACATTTTTAGACTTTTGTTCATCGTAATTAAAGTCGTAATGTCTTGAGATTTGTATAGCAACTGCATTAAAAATTTCACCCATGCTAAATAAGGCATCCCACATATGATCATACCTTGCATCGGTATAAGTTTTAGTAAATTTATCCCAAATTTCAGCCTCTATGTATTTTTCCAAATATTTACCAAATTTACCTATCGTATGCTCAAATTTCGTTCTAATGCCCGCATACCAAGTTAAAAGTTTTATAAGCTCTTCTTTCACACAATGTTCAGCCACATGCTTAGCATAAGTAAGTTCTTTTCTCCAGATTCCTTTAGCCACATATGTCGATACCCATAAAAACTCATTACAACAATTATAAAATTCTTTATCCGTTGGTGGTATTGGCAAATAATCGTTATCGCTTGGAGGATCCAATTTTTTAATCGATTTGTCCTTATCTAAGAGCAATAGGCTTTGACTATCTCTTGGCATTGAAGCCAATTTTTTTATATGTAGCAATGTTAAATCGATTCTATTCCAGTCTGTAAATAGCATTAGGTATGCATATTTATCTTTAGATTTAGTCCATGTGCCCTCCATTTCATCGGGGGTTTGCATAATGAGGATTTCCCCAAATTGTTTAATCCAATTGTCGTCATTAACAAAAAATTCAACATCTTTCACGACAAAAACGATATCATAATCTTGAAACATATCTTTTTTGGCACTCAAGCTAGCCCTGGAGCCATTCATGATGACCGCTCTTATTCGTTCATCTTCTTTGGCGATATTCAGGATAAGATCTAGCATGGTTTTTTCATTTCGTTGTTTTAACATTTTTTAACCTTGTTCATGAAGAGGTCAGTTGAATATTTAATTAGTAATAGCGCATTACTTTTCGACGACTAATTATCTATCCAAACCTCAAAGCCAGAAGGTGTGGATATTATTGAACAATACTAACATCGGTCGTTATTTACATCCATCACGGTGCATGCACCATCATGATAATAATGCACTGGAGATTGGCAAAAATGCTTAAGGCGAGGTGATAAATTTTGAATCAGGCGAAAATCACATCGTCGAGATTATATTCTAAAGTCTGTGGCTGCTTGAGGGTTTAGTTTGGACACTAGTACACTCATAAAGGCCTATGTTGATAAACTAATTGTTTCAAGAGAACAAACATTCTTCTTGAATTTAGGCCATTAGATGTCGAGTATTTGTACAAAAAAATTAAGATTGACTGTCTTTACCATATTCTCGGTATTAGTCTGTATGGGACTTGCTCACAATATTGCTTCCAATATTCTCCATATTTGTTGGAACATCGATACTCGTCTCGCATGCAACGATTAATCAAAAGTATCAAAAGGAAGAAGAAATAAAAATATGGGAAAAAATGTGTAAAGCCACAGGCTAAGCTATAGGCTAAAGAAAGCAAAAGATCCCCGGTATAATTCGCATGGCGTGCAACTCCCCACCAACCTGAAAGAAGTAGCTTGCTTTCACGGTGCTCTCCATCTTTAGTTGTGTATTGGCACCGAATAAACTTGGGACTTTTATTTAAGATCTTTGCATGGCCATTAGTGTTTCTAAAACGATCTTTTTGGTTATTTGCAGAAAGAAAAATCCAAAAGCCAAGTAGACCCAAAGAAAGAACAAATATGGCATAGGAAAACGAAAGCTCAATAGGATTAAAGACTAGGTAAAGACATTGTAGTGTATACATGTAAGGCAGAAACACCATATCCCCCCAAGCAAGCATGCTTCCAAAGTGGTCATGATGGATGTCAATTGTGTTCAAATACCATGACTCTTTCCAAAAGAAGTAAACGACATACAAACCCTGCAAAAAGTTTACGATGAGCATTGAATTCGTTAAAGTACCGTGAATTTGATATTGCGCAGCCGCAAATGAAAGGTTAATTAATGTCCAAGCCACAATTCCCGGTCGTCCATTGAAAAAGAGCTTAATGTCAAAATTTTTGATGCGTGGGTTAAGCTCGACTCCCATAAAAAAATCATAAAGGTGATTTCCACTCATTTTTCTATCTTCAGGGAATGAAGGAGACGCATAAGCTTTAATGAAAACTAAGATGGCTACTGAATATCCTACAATATTGGCGACCCATAGCATACCACCCCAATTATCAAAGATGACTGTTGGAGAGAACCACTTGAAATATATGCCCGCCATAACAAAAAGGATTTGGGAAATAAGCCATGCTTGCAAACCATTAATATTGTATTTTAATCTATTTCCGGCTGGAGTGATCGCACCACTGCATATCCCTCCTTTATAAGAGGGAATAATGCGGTGCAGATAATCCGGAATGCATGCCAACATAGCTTGAAAAGCAATCCAACAAAATACAATCCCAACAGCCGACCAAGAAAAATTGGGAACCATTCTCCAAACATCTTTAAATGAAAGTGTTCCTTGAAATAATCCGAGAGCAGGAGTAGCTAATTCGCAATTGAAATAAAATGCTGCGATATAGAAATAAAACACAACTACTGGAACGACTATTAAGATGGCTATAGCCGTGATATAAGAAATAAGGTCGGCTTTCCAAGCCCTTCCCCATTGCCCTAAAGCAGTTTTTGAATTTGCAGAGTGTTGTAAAGGTTCATTAATCATGCTCTTTATATAACGATTTACGCATGCAAATTGCAATAAAAATTTGATATCCTCAAAAAGAAAAAATTGCAAAGCCTTTCGCTGCCACTGCAGCAGGTTATTATTTGCGTAGCCCACGGCTCCAGTCGCCTGAGAGCCACTTTTACATGGGCTACCAACTTTAATGGCTACCGCCATAGGTATTCATTCCGCAATAGTGGTCTTAAATAGGCAGCCCCATGTTAGTGGGTTGTTTTGTGCTGTAAATATCAAGATAAAATCACAAACATCTAAGTTAATTATTGCATCGACATACACACAATAAATCCACATGAGGGAATGTCTCCAAAACTGCACAAAATCAACACACTAGCCGCGAATGCGGCGGCAGCATATAGCCACACGCGTGAGCGTGTGGTATGATCCAAACATGATAAAAGCCGCGAATGTGGCGACAGCAAAGTTTCATGGGAATATTCAACAAGCTAGCATATCATGTTGAATTCTTACATTGCACAACGTTATATTTGACCCAAATATCTTTTTGAGGCTGAATTGTACGGGTAATCGCCCAAAGCCAACACACCGCCAATATGCTGTCGCCGCATTCACGGCTTTTATTTTGTGGTAATCATACCACTGGCTTACGCCAGTGGCTATATGCTGTCGCCGCATTCGCGGCTATTATTTTGTGGTAATCATACTAATGGCTTACAACAGTGGCGAAGGTGTAAATTTTGTGCAGTTTTTGGACACATTGCTTCATGTGGATTTATTGTGTATATACTGCCCTTAGCTCAATCTGAGAATTTGGGCAACGCGAAAGCTCTCGGGGTTGAGCTCATTTAAAAGACCCTGTATTATACAATACAGGGCCTTTTA
>JACCVN010000011.1 GCA_013698165.1 Parachlamydiaceae bacterium
GATTTAGGTATGTAGATTTATGGCCTTTCTTAACAAGCGAGCGTTCAAAGCATTCTGCAGCTTTTTTGGAAGTTTGATTTGCATTCTTACAGTGCTTAATTAATGCGTTGCTAAGTTCTAAATAAGTTTTTTTTGCTGACCTAATATAGCGCATTTGACTTTCAAGAAAGACAAATATTTTTTTAGTTTCATTTGTTTGTGCAAAAGGTAAAAATTTTGAAGTTAATAAACCAAACAAGCCGGTTTTAACAAACTTATTGTCGACAAGATTTATTACTTCAGAATTTTTTAACCAACTTATTGCTTGGGTGTAATTAGCTATATCCATGTAAAACCTTATAAACGATGTTATTAATGGTAGATTGTAGCGGAAGAATGTTAAGATAATGTTAAAATGAATGATTAAATAAGTGTTTATCAATATAAAGTGGTTTCAGCTGGCTGTTTACCATTATAGTCTTCACACTTAAAGATATAAGCCACTTTGGAGATAACTCCATTGCTGAAAAAAAGAGGGGATATCCCAATAAATTCAACTTTTGAAAAATAGGGGCTTAACAAATTTTGATATTCGTTTTCGATCTTCTTGGCTTGATCAATAGGAGGATTATTTTCAACGGTCACAAAAAAACCTGTCCGGCCTAATTGTTCCCTCTCCATCCCATTCCAATAAGAAAATTGATTTTTTCTGATGCCATGCAAATTGAAAAAGTAGGCAAGAGTCTGTGCAGGGCCGTAGAAGCTTAAGATGCTGCAGTTCTGGTATCGATCTGCAAAAAGAAAATTGTCGTGAAGGTCATAACCTGCAGCTATTAACGCTTTGTCCAAACGATGCCATCCAAGATTGTGTTTGAAGGGATTGCTTTTAAAAGGGATCTTGCGGCCGATTGAAATGCTCTCAGATTGCAGAAAAGGAATTGATAAAAGAAAAGTCAAAAGGATAATTGAAAGAGCTATCCCGGCATAAGCCCAGCGGATAAGTTTTGTTGATTTCTCCCATACACACCAGGAGAGTAGGACAATTGCGGTAGGATAAGCAAAGTCACACCAATTTCCCTGCATTTTTTTTAGTATGGAGATCGCTGCAAAGCTGCCAAGGAGTAGAAGTGACGTCCCACCACAAAACTGCAAGGAGTGTGAAAGATTTTTCCAATCCTTAATCATTTTCCAAAACGCGATAATTAGAAGAATAAATAATATAGGTGACAACAAGACAGCCTGTGCCCCAAGAAATTCCAACAAATTCCCACGCATAAGTTCTGTCGTTCCGGTTTCAATACTTTTTGGATTATAAAGTGTTGAAAACACATGCTTAAAGGTCGGCCAATCATTTTGAATATTCCAAATTAAACTTGGCAATAAACCCAAAAGGGAAAGGGCAATGCCTCCTATCAGATCACGACTAAAATATTGGCGATGTATAGTGACCCATCCGATGACAAAAGTCCAGAATAGATAGATAGGCCATTTATAGAGAGCGCCCAAGAGGATTAGAGTTCCGATGAGGTAGTAGGAGGGGAGCTTTTGCTCTTGAAGTGCTTTGCAGAATGCTGCTGTGGCTAAAGCCCAAAACAAAACTATGCCCCCATCAGTGATCGCTAAGAGTGAGGAAGCCATCCCTAAAGGTGAAAATGCAAAAATAATCGCAGCCATAAAACAGGTCCAAGGCTTTAACCGGCAAGCCGCTGCCAATGCATAAACGGCAAGTGGAAGTAATGTGCCAATGGCTACAGCGCCTATGCGTACTCCAAGTTCCGAATTGCCAAACAATAGAGTTCCAAGCCAGATTTGCCAGGCAATTCCGGGAGGTTTGCTATAATATCCCCAATCCAGCTTCTGGCTCCATGTCCAATATTGGGCTTCATCAGGCCCCAGTCCTAGATATCCCGATATTATTAGCCATGTAATTGCTGCTGCTTTAAGTAATAATAATATTGAAAGTATAAGACCTATTTTTTTTGTCATGCATTTCCCAAATAAAAAATGGTAAAATTGAAATTGATTGTTCATCATGTTATAATTTAGCTTTTATCGCAATATTAATATAGAAAAGGCAATTGCGACTCTCAAATTCAACGGATGTATATTCGCCTCTAGACAGAATTCTCATTTGACCATCGCGAAAGCCTAGGCTTTGGCGCGGTCAAAATGAGAATTTCTAACTCTAAACGCTGATTGAGCGGCAATTGCCTGCTTAATTATTAATGGAAGGTCGTTGACGGGTCTTTGCCAACAATCCCGAACTTTTTATTTTGTGATCCAGCGATAATGTCTATCATAAAAGTCAAAGAGTAAGTTATACTTGAGTACATTTAAAGAGAGCTTTCTATGTTGCTTCTAAAGATTGTAGATAACATTTTTTTTATTTATATGCTGATGCTCTTCGCGAACATCATCAGTTCCTGGTTCCCGGAATTTAGACGTACGCGTTTAATGCAGTTTATACTCTTCTATACCGAGCCCTATTTCAATATTTTCAGACGTTTTATTCCTCCATTAGGAATGTTTGATTTGAGTCCTATAGTTGCCTTTTTTGCTTTGCAGTTTATTGAATGGCTGGTGATCAAATTTCTTATAGTGTTGTTTTTCAGATGAAAAAAAAATTCCTTCAGACTCCTTTTGCCTTGGGTAACTTAATCCTTCCCAATAACATTTTGTACGCTCCTCTTGCAGGGTGTTCAGATTTTCCTTTTCGAAAAATGTCTGCCAGGTATAAGCCAGGATTGCAATATTGCGAAATGGTCAAGATGGATGCTCTTGTGCGTAATGATCAAGGCACTTTTCATCTGCTAGATTATTCTCCAGAAATGCATCCCATTGGTGGTCAAATTTGTGGCAGTAATCCCAAAATTGCTGGCAAGGCTGCCAAAATGATCGAGGAGCTTGGTTTTGATGTCGTAGATTTGAATTGCGGATGCCCGGTAGATAAAATCACAAAAGATGGCAGTGGATCTGGACTCTTGAAAACACCCCAACTTATTGGCGATCTTGTCTCAAATATGGTCGCAGCAGTAAAAATTCCGGTGACTGTCAAAATTAGAGCTGGATGGGATGACTCTTCAATCAATGCCTGTGAAATTACCAAAATTGTGGAAGACGCTGGTGCCGTAGCGATTTGTATTCACGGACGAACTCGTCAGCAGGCATACAAAGGTTCTGCAAATTGGGACTATATAAAAGCCTGCAAGGAGACAGCTAAAAGCATTAAGATCATCGGCAATGGCGATCTCTTTGATGCCCCTGCAGCTAAGGCTATGTTTGAACATACTGGCTGTGATGCGGTGTTAATTTCTAGGGGCACCATGGGCCAGCCTTGGATTGTTGAAGATGTCATTCGGCTATTATCTGACCAGGAAGCTATAGAAAGAAACTTTGAAGACTTTCGCCAAGGTTTGTTTGAACATTTCCTGTTCACGGAAGCCTACCATGCTCCCCGCAGAGTGGCGATCGACATGCGTCGCGTGGGCTGCTGGTATTTTAAAAAATCATCCGGTACAAAATCTTTCAGGGAGCAGATCAGCAAAGCTGAAAGCCCCTCCACTGTTCGTGAGCTCATTCTTAACTTTTTGCCTACAGCGATTGTTGAAGAAGCTGAGATGGCTTCCTGCGAGGTTGAAAATGCATGATGACGGTCAAAATGAATTGATCCTCGATATGCATGCTATTGTAGAGGGGGATGTCCAAGGTGTTGGATTTCGGGCGTTGACTTTGAAATATGCACGACAGTTAGGGGTTGGCGGACATGTGAGAAATTTGAGCAATGGAAATGTAGAAATTCATGCTCAGGGAAACAGACATAAATTAGAAAAACTTCTAGACCTTTTAAAGCAAAAGCTTGGCGATGGAATTAACGATATCTCCATGACATTTGTGCCTTACAGTGACGTTTTAAAAGAGTTTCATATCATTATTTAGCAGAGTGATAGTATGTCCACAGTGCCATTAGGCAAAGGCAATCCATTTTTAGCCACAATCAAAGAAAGATACCGCCTTTCAAAGCCGGGATCCAGCAAACTTACCTTTCATATTGTTTTAGACTTGCAAGGGTCCGGCTACCATTATCGTCCCGGGGATAGCATAGGCATTTATCCTGTAAATCGCCCTGAGCTTGTTGACCTGACTCTAGATGCGATGAGAGCTGTTGGAAGCGAAATTGTTGCCGACAAGCAAGGTGAAGGGAGTTATTCTATAGTCGATTTTCTAACTCATAAGGCAAATCTCTCTGACATCAGCCGTAAATTCCTCGGCGAAATCGCTTTGCGCCAAACAGATCCTGATAAAAAAGAAAAGTTGAACTCTCTTTTGGAAGAGGGTCATAAAGAAGAGCTTAAATTCTATTTGGAAAATCATGAGGTTTGGGATCTTCTTTTAGATAACTCTATGGTTGTCTTTACCCCTCAGGAAATTGTGAACCTGCTGATGCCATTACTGCCGAGGCTATATTCCATAGCCTCGGCTCATAAAGTTGTGGGGGATGAAGTGCACCTGACAGTTTCTCGGTTAAGCTACGAGAGCAATAATAATTTGAGGCATGGTATCTGTACCTATTACCTTTGTGATCTTGTTGAGTTAAATGTTCCCTGTGTGCCGATTTACATCCAAGAGCACCATGGTTTTACAATTCCCGAAGATCCTGATTGCGATATGATCATGATCGGGCCCGGCACAGGTGTTGCACCCTTCAAAGCATTTATGGAAGAAAGGGTTGCAACGGAAGCGACAGGCAGAAACTGGCTGTTTTTTGGTGAATGTCATCGTGCCTTCGATTATTTTTATGAAAAATATTGGCTTGAGCTAGAGGATCGCGGATTACTGCAAATCGATGCCGCTTTTTCGCGTGACCAAGACCATAAAATTTATGTTCAGCATCTTATGATGGAGAAGGGGGCTGAAATTTTTGCCTGGCTAGAAGCAGGGGCGACTCTCTTTGTTTGCGGTGATGCACATCGCATGGCTAAGGATGTAGAAACCACTCTTTTAAAGATTATTGAACAATTTGGCGACAAAAGTCCTCAAGATGCTAAAGCCTACCTGAAACTTCTGCGCACCAATAAAAGATATTTGCGCGATATTTACTAGGGCAACAAAAGGTATATTCATGCACCAACTATCCAACGACGGTAAAACGCGCTGCTTTGGCGGTGGGCCGGGAAAAGAACTTTACGCAGAATATCACGATAAAGAATGGGGGATTCCTGTTCATGATGACAGGCATCTGTTCGAAATGCTTATTTTAGAAGGGGCTCAGGCAGGTTTAAGCTGGGAGACCATTCTTAAGAGACGCGAGGGTTATCGGGAAGCCTTTCATCGTTTCAATCCTGGGAAGGTTGCCGACATGGCCGATGAGGAATTAGATGCGCTTCTGCAAAATGAAAGAATTATCCGCAACAGGCTGAAAGTTTATGCAGCGCGTAAAAATGCGATTGTCTTCTTAAAAATTCAAAAAGAATTTGGGTCCTTTGATGCCTACCTCTGGGGATTTGTCAATGGGAAACCAATTATAAACAAGCATCATGGGTTTAAAGATGTCCCTGTGACGACTGCTGAAAGTGATGCTCTTTCTAAAGACCTTAAAAAACGCGGCATGACATTTGTAGGCTCCACAATCATTTACGCTTATATGCAGGCTGTAGGCCTAGTCAACGACCATCTCGCAGACTGCTGGTGCAGAGCTTAGAGTATGTGACACAAAGCCGCGAAGCTGCGGCAACATATAGCCACATGCATTTCCCAATTTATTAAAACCTAAAATGTCTTTAAAAGAGAAAGATTTAGTGTTAAAAGAAGAAACAGCAAAAATAACCATTTCTTTAACTAAATCAAGTATCGATTTTTTAAGAGTGAGGCTGCAAAGAATCACACTCACTACCAGACAATGATCAGAGCATTAATGACAAATACACTTCTCATTACATTTAATAGTTGAAAAGAGTGAATTACATGCTCAAATCTTAAGGATAAGCAGTCCTATCTTTAAGAAAGAAAGTGGCTTTGTAAAGGTTTTTATTGCTTGTCCATTTGACGTCCCCTTTGGGATCGATAAAGGGGTTAGGTGCCAATAGGGC
>JACCVN010000030.1 GCA_013698165.1 Parachlamydiaceae bacterium
AATATTAAGAGATCGGGGTCAGGCCTGCAGAACTGCAAAACTTGGAATCATGCTTGCAGCGAGTCTACAACATATGAGGTAAACTCGGATGCGCTGCTGAAATTACATTTCTGCAGGCCTGACCCCGATCATTGAGTTCCTTTCCCCTGATGATTTCTGATTAAGTTGATAGCTTTATGTCCCCAAGCGCTGCAACATCAATTCTGATGCCCCTCTGATATTAGGATCTATCGAACCAAAATCTTGTAACAGAGATAAAAGCCCTTCGATAGCGGGTCGTATGATATCACATCTGTCAGAAGAAAATTCGTTTTTCGGGTCCACCAAAAGGCCTAAAAATGTCGCTATCCTATTCTTCTCTGTTTGATTAATATCTTCGTTTTTGATCCAACACCAATATTCTGTACCCAATAAATCCCTAATCCTTGAGTTATGGGAAGATGATGTTTTTTCAGATTCGTCAAAAAACTTTAGAGCCTCCTCAAACCTGCCATTCGTTGCATAATAAATTGCACGGTGGCGTGATGGGAGGACATTGTGAATTTTTGCAAGATTTTGGCTATCTTTCACAGATAGATTTATATTTTCAACAATCTTATCCATTTCTAGTTTTTCCGCAGTGGCATTAAGTGCCCTTACCCAAGAAGGGACATAAAAAATTAGGGTCCAATTTTGGAATGAGTCATTAACAGCTGAAGGATTGGTAGAAATTTCCTGAAGCATTTTTCTCGTCCTATCTCCAGTTTCATGCTTTATTACACTACCTACTTTGTACTTCCAGCCAGATACATCTTTATAGAAGAGAACATTATCCCTTCCTCTTATATCCATGAGCTGATCTGTTTTTTTGTAATAAATCTTAAATCGCACCAGAAAATCTTTCATCGCTTCTCGCAACCTTTCATCCTTATCAAGCATACTAAAAATTGACCGAAAGGTGTCTTCGAATACCAGAAAATCTTCGAGATCGAATTTCACTGTAGAACTCTCAGAGCTCAACAACCCCAAATTCATCGAGTGGTACTTTGAAAGATTTTCATTGATATCAATTTCGTTTGATTCAACTCCACTGACGTTAAACCCAAACTTTTCTTCTGACTGAAAGCAGACATCAAATTGAACCACTGATACAATGGCGTTTTTTGCGCCTAATTGTTCTGATACATTAACATGCTCAATAAAACGTCGTTCGACTAAGCACCTTGTTGCGCCAAAAACCTGGTAGAGCAGCTCATATTTATAAGTCAGCTCAGCCAAATCTTCTCCTAGTGTCTTCAGATCATTTCCTATTGTCTTTTTCATTACTTTCAACAAAAACCCTGGATTTTCATTCAACCTATAGATATCGTGTGTGCCGCCACCTTGTAATTCTGTAAATTGGCGCAGGTCAATCGCATCGTTTATACGTGGCAATGTAGAGAGATAAAAGGCAGCCTTTTCTTGGTCAAACTCAAAATCGGAAAAAACCTGATTGGGTTCATTGTTTGGCTGTTCCACCGCAATCCCAAGATTAGAATATTCCTCCGCACATAAGAAATTGTTGACCACTAAATTTAACCCTGTTATCAACATTAATACCTTTTTCATTCTTATTTGCCTTTATTTAAACGACTAATAGCAAAGATAATTTATACTAAGCTTGATTGTAAATCAAACATGCATTTTGTCGATAGCAAGATAGCATTGCCCCATAACCTAACCCGCTGGTCGCGGTTTCAAGTCAGCTTGCCCCACTTTTACCTTTCGTGAGTGAATGATCTCGGGTTCAAATTCTAGGGTTCTTAGTTCATCGTCCTAAAAAAACAGATAACGGGGTCAAACGGGGTCATAACGGGGTCAGGCCTGACAGATTGACAGTTTGGTTGAACTAGTGATTTCAAAGAGCTTCGAGCCAAAATTCACTTGTTTGTTGCTGTGACAATTAAACTGTCAATCTGTCAGGCCCTGACCTCTGTTCTCAATTTGTTTGTAAAAAAAAGACGCCAGATGGTATGCAAGGTTTTTTATAAACTCATCACACAT
>JACCVN010000033.1 GCA_013698165.1 Parachlamydiaceae bacterium
TTTTGGGACTTCTCTTTTAAATTCCATTAGAGAGGATTCTGACGCTGGATAACGTAAAAAATTCATTCTTTTCTCCTCATTTGCCTCATATAGCATAAATATGCCTCATATGAGGCAAATGAGTCAAATAAAAAACATAAAAATTCATTTATTTGCCTCATTTGCCTCATTTGAATGCATAATTTGAATCATTTGGTGTAGAATGAGGAAATATCAAAATAGGATCATTCCCTATTTTCATTACTGCTAATAGCTCACTCTCTTAAAAATGGCCTGCTACAATTCGGGAGGTAGTCGAAAATTCTACCTTGACAGTGTACTAGCAGTCCAAGCAGCAAAATGCTGCAGGCCACATGTCTTTATTTTTCATTGGTCTCTTGTAGTCGTCCCTAGTTTTAAGGATTTGACTTTTGAAGTTCCGTATTCAAATCCATGACCAATTGTGACCACGCAATAAAAGCCTCTTGCATATTCTTGGGGCCAATTTTTATATGGATAGGATCTTGATACACAATAGGAATATCCAGTTGACCAGAACTTGTTGATGTGGAAAAAGATTCCAAGAACTTTTCAATTCTTTCAATATACTGTGTACTGATAACAGGCAGTTGCTCCCTTGCTTTGGCTTGGGCTAAATATGTTTGCCATTTCGAATAGTAGCTTAAGATGCTATTGAAGAGATTTTTATAATGCTTAAGCTGAATATTTAAATTACCTGAATCTTTATTGACATCTTTTTTTTCTAATTTGCCATCAAAATTCAAACTGAATAAATCATTAGTCATATTGTATTTATTTAGCTCAACGACGATATACTCTATAGAATTAGAAATCGCTCCTTCTTTACCATGGAAATGCAAACCTATGGAGTCGTTGATAGTCCCTAAAGCATGGATATTTGGAACCAATTCATTGGAATGCTCTTCAAAAACTTTTGCTACATCCGGAAAACTAAATTGATCTTCTTTAATCGTCTTTCCTTCACGAGCGAGGAGTTCTCCCATTTTAACCAATTTCGTGTGATACAACTCTGTCACCTTAGCTTCTTGAGCTAAAGTAACAATCCCTTTAAATGTTTTATCAGCTTGCTTTTCAAATCCAATCTTTCCTGCAGACTGATAAGAACTACATTCATTTATAAATTCTGCTTTGTCAATAACAAAGGAAAAAGAAGATAGGTTCTCTAATGAAGGAGTTTTAAAGAATGGATGATCCAAAGTAGGAAGAAATCCATGTATTTGAAGAATTAAATTAGAATCACCATAGCCATAAAAGGTCGTCATAAGCTCTTCTTTGCTAGTGTGAGAAAAAATTTCACCTAAACTGTCAAGTGTTTCTGGAGTGACTATCGGAGAAAATTTCTTTACATCCATTTCGAAAGAAAAATTGTTGTTGCCATTTTGGATTTTATTATTAATGTTGAAAACTGCATTTTGCATTTTAACGATTTGTTGTATGCCTGAGCTATCCATGCTTTCTTGGGAGATGGTAAAGTCATTTAGTTCAAGTTTCGAGTTTTCTAGCAAAATTGGAACCCACTCTTCAAATGTGAGGGTGTTAACCAGCATGTTGTTAACAAGCTGAAGATGTTCTCCGCAATTTGAACATTCCAAGAATGCATTTCCTAAAAAAATAGTATGTACTTCGTCAGGCTTTCCGTCATTAACACTATACTTGGGGGGTATTAAATCTGTTTTACCGTTAGATTTAACCCAGATTTTTTGCTTATCTAACAATGATTGGCCAAAAGTCATATTTCCGGTATGAACGATTTGTGCCTGAGATTCAATATCCAGAAATTTTGGATTTGTGAATGTGAGTTCGATGTTAAGAGGATAACCAGCTTTTTCAACGTTATCATAGGTCATTTTCCACGGAGAGCTATTGTCTTTTGACCTTTCTGCCAGCGCAATTTCTACACTTTCTTTAAGCTCATTAGATTTATAATACCAGACACCAGTGTATGAAGCCCCTAAAAGTGCTACTATAGCGATCAAAATTCCAAATTTGTTTTTCATAAAAGCTCCTCTAATATTTTGTAAGCAAAATATCATGGTATAATGATGGAAAGCTAGTAAATTCCTTAAATTCCCGACAGCAGTAAGAATGTAGTTCAATTGCATCAGCTTAAAATGACCGGATCAAAAGGACGGCTATAAAATCAGAATGAAAGTAAAAATCGTTTTGTTAAGGAAGCAAAAACTATAATGAAAAATTTGATAGCGGAACAAAAAATTAGGTGTGAATCTTCTCTTTAAGCACACTTTAACAATATGCGTTATAAGACAGGTTAGCAACCCCAGAGAAAAAGAAAGAATCAATTATAGAACCTTCAGCCTGGGACTTTTCAAACTACAATACGATGACAGTTCTGAAGGTTATCATTTTTCAGATATGGATTTCGAGATTTCTTTAAATAGGGATTACACCCGCTTAAATGAAAAGCCAATTATGGCACATCAATGTTTTACAAATGTGAAAATTTCCTCGCGCTACCACCTGCTGCGAGACGCGGCAGGCTGCGAAATAAAGCTTAAAAACTGTTTTAAGTTATTTGAAATAACGCTTTCTTCTAATATCATTAAAATGATAATATGAGCGGGTGTTGTTTATTTTAAATTAAAACAAATTGGTTATTATGAATTTTATTTCTAAATTTTTTCTATTATTGTCCCTGAGTTGTTCGCCTTTTATCTCCCAAAACATCTCGGCTGAAAATGAAAGCCAAATGGTATTTCCTAACAATCCCGATAACGGTCCACACGAGCCTTATTACGTCGGTGGACTCGGAAAAAAATGGCAATTTCCTAGCGACCATCTCCCTAGAGGAATGAGCATTGGAAATACACACATCGCCTTTTGGAATATCCTCAATAAAAACTATTTACATCATATTCTTGAAAACACCCAAGGTCTTCGCGATAGCTCGATCATGTCAGACAATTATCCTGTGAGCGGCTCTTCAAGCTTAACAGTGCGTGAATTAATCAGCATCGAAATGATTTTGGCAATGATCAATCATCCTACCCATCCGCGATCCATGATTGCTCTTGAAGAAGCTCATCCAGATGTGATCACTTACCTTAAAGATGCTCTTCCCAAAAGTTGGGTCATCAGCACTCCGCCAAGCCAACCCAGTTCTCAAGATGTTTTTCTTTATGATAAAAAAGTTTTTGAACTTGTTGGTGTAAGAGCCATCAGGTATCAGGATAATTTACCAAAAGCTATTTTTACAGTTACATTGATGGAAAGATCGTCAGGGGAAATTTTCCGCTTCGTTCAATCGCATATTCCAGGTGGTCCAAACTCAGATGCAGGTTGTAAAAAATTTGCTGAAGAAGCAATCAAGCAATATCAGGAGGAGGAGACGACAATATTGATGGGTGATATGAATGCTCCACCAAGCACTCTTCAAGCAGCCCTCAAAAAGGCCTCTGAGAATTCAAATCTAAAAACGCAGCCATATCACTATGTGGCTATCGACCATCCTTCGCACATGAACACTCTTTTGGAAGCCTCTTGGATCGATAATTTTTTCATTTATCGAAAGGCGAAGATGCCAGGCAAAGTCCTTCCTTCAAATGATCCGGAAGAGCTCCATGAAAATGTTACACCTATCGTTGACTTAATGCGGATCTATACCATCCAAAATTAATTAATTTCAACTAGCTGTTTCTAAATTGTAGGCTGCAGGGTCTCGCAGGAGGAGTCAAGATGAGCAAGACAGGCATGTACGCTTCTATGACTCCTGCTGCGAGACGCAGCAGCCTACATTAGTTACTTTTTTTGGTCTGGATGACGATCTATGTACCGGGTGATCAGTCTTACAGGCCTCGAGCCTATTAGATAAAGATAGAGCCAATGTAAGAGGACAAAGGATCGATTTTGAAAACCGATCAGATAAAAGATGTGAATGGCTCCCCAAGCTAGCCATGCCAAAAATCCTGAGATCTGAATCTTGCCCATTGCGGCCACAGCTTTTGCGCGGCCAATGGTGGCCATCATGCCTTTATCAAAATAAGCAAAAGGATCTCTTTTAGCTGTCTCAGAATTTTTCAAAATGACTTTGGCGACATATCTGCCCTGTTGAATGGCCACGGGAGCGATCCCAGGCAATAGTGCCCCTTTGCTGTCGACCACATGAGCAGCATCTCCAATGACAAAAATTTCAGGAAATCCGGAGATTGTCAGATCTTTGCCTACAATAGCTCTGCCTTGTTTATCCAAGGGGCTGGATAAAGTCGTTAGCAATGAAGAGGCTTGATTTCCTGCTGCCCAGATCACTGTGGCTGTAGGTATGAATTCCTCGCCGATATAGATCCCATTTTCTTTGATATCTGTGACAAGTGTGTTAGTCATGACTTTTACGCCAAGCTTTTCAAGGGCATTATGGGCGATATCAGCCAGTTTTTGAGGATAGCTGGGCAACACTTGTGAGCAACCTTCAATTAGCAGGATCTGGGATTGTGCAGGATTAATATGCCGAAAATTTTTTAATAGACTTTGTTTTGAAATTTCTGCAATAGCTCCTGCCAGTTCGACGCCTGTCGGACCTCCGCCTACGATTACAAAGCTCATATAGGCTTTCTCTAATTCAGGTTCGCGGCAAACTTCTGCATTTTCAAAAGCCGTAAGAATTTTTTCCCTAATGATGATTGCATC
>JACCVN010000051.1 GCA_013698165.1 Parachlamydiaceae bacterium
ATAAAGAGCACTTCCAACAGCGCCAATTCCAGCAGCAACTTGAGCTGTCAAGAAAGCTGGGAGAAGAACCGGAGCCATTAGACCACCTGCAATAGCTGCGCCAACACCAGTAGCACCTAGTGCAACAGTTGCTTTAGCTGCATTTAGTGGGGTCCAGACTGATGTTTGTTCAGCTAGAGATTTCTTAGCAGCAACTTCAAGAGCTACTACATCGCCTTCTTCATTTAGTCTGTCAGTTTTAGCTTGGTTATAAATTCTGGTGATCTCAGCTGTCTTAGACGTGATAACTGCAACCGCGATGTTTAGTTTTGTTTGTGCAGCAACTCTATCTGAAGAAGATATCGCTTCGTTAGAAAGAGTTTTTTGTGCGCTAATTAGCTCTGCATGTTGAGCTGATACCACTGATTCAAGAGATACAATACTGTCAGCTGCATCCTTAGTAATCTTACCAACTGGCTCCAACACTTTTAGTCTAATTTTAGCTGCAATTTTTTGCTCTTCCTGAAAAGCGTTAAGAGGCACAGAATCAGCTAAAGCTTGAGCTGATTGTAAACGTGATTGCGCAACGGCATTAACAGTTTGCGCTTCTTCTCTAACTTTTTGAGCTTCAACACTTAATTTCATAGCTTCAGCAACTTTGTCATCACCAACATGGACAACTGTTGCGCCAAAGAAAATTCTCTTAATTAACATAAAAGTACCTGTAACTAGTGCAAGTGCTGCAAGAGCCACACCAACTATGATACCACCTTGAACTGGAGTTGATTGTTGTTTTACAAAGTCAACGCTATTGTTAAATGCATCTGTAATATTTGAAAAGCTAAAATTTCTGATGTGATCTAAAGACATGATTATACCCTTTTTGGTTATTTTTAGAGCCGAAACACCAGGATCGATTGATGTTTTAAATAGCTCTGTTATTCTCAAGATTGCTGTGATTACCAACCATGAGAAGTCCTATTCTGTCAGACCGATTAAATTAATGCAACAGAAAAGATATAAAGGCTAAGCTGTATGAAAGCACCCTTATTACTTTCAACATAGGATAAATATGCACAAAGACCTTCAAAAATATCAGGACCTCCACAGCATCTCTCGCCGCACGGCTCTTTTACAAGGCATCTCTCATCTCTTAGAATGGGACCAAGAAACATACATGCCATCAGATGCCAGTGCCATTAGAGGCGAACAGTTAGAGACGATGGCCGGCCTCCTGCATGAAAAACGTACGGGTAAAGAATTCACTTCGGCACTTTCGAAATTGATCGATCTTAAAACAGGCGAGATCTCGTCAAAAGATTTAAATACTTCACAAGTCTCTGCACTTAAACGCTGGAGGCGCGACTACATTCATGCAACTGCACTCCCCAAAGAATTTGTTGAGGAGTTTGCCCGTCTTTCTTCTCAATCCTTGGAAGTTTGGAAAAAAGCGAGGGCCGATAACGCATACCATCATTTTGCGCCATTTTTAGACAAAATTATCTCAATGAATCGGAAAAAGGCAGAATATCTTGGCTATAAAGATCACCCTTATGACGCTTTATTAGATCTATATGAGCCTGAAAACAACAAAGAGAAAACAACTATTTTATTTAATTCATTAAAGAAATTTCTTGTCCCTTTACTTAAAAAAGTTTCAGTCGCCAAACAGATTTCAAACGATTTTTTATTCGGTAATTTTGACCATCAAAAGCAATTAGATTATAGTCGTCAATTGTTAGACTCTATTGGCTACGTTACTATACATGGGCGGCTTGACACCTCTGCACATCCATTTTCGACATCTTTGCACCCTACTGACAGCCGTATTACTACAAGGTTACATAGCAAATCATTAATGAGCAGTATTCTTTCTACTCTGCACGAAGGCGGACACGCTTTATATGAACAAGGCCTACCGACAGAACACTTTGGCTCTCCCCTTGGCGAAGCAATCTCTTTAGGAATGCATGAATCACAATCGCGCTGGTGGGAAACACGTATTGGACAAAGTAAGGCCTTTTGGCAGCACCAACTTCCCATTTTGAAGAAACATTTCAAAAGCCTGAATGACCTCTCTTTAGACGATTTCTATAAAGCTATTAATAAGGTCCAACCATCTCTCATTCGTGTAGAAGCCGATGAAATGACTTATCCCCTACATGTCATTTTAAGAACAGAACTAGAATGCGCTCTCATTGACGGGTCACTTTCCGTACGGGATTTACCTGAGGCCTGGAATGCAAAAATGCAGGAATTGGTCGGTGTTACCCCTCCAACAAACAGTGATGGCTGCTTGCAAGATGTGCATTGGTCAATGGGTGCCATCGGTTACTTCCCCACTTACGTTCTTGGGAATCTATACGGAGCGCACTTATTTCAATCCTTTGAAAAAGACCACCCTGACTGGACATCAAACGTCGCTGAAGGAAATCTCAAATTCATCAAAACATGGCTTAATGACGCTGTATACAAGCATGGAAGAGAATATAATAGCCTTGAACTTTTGGAAAAACGCACGGGTAAAGAATTCACTTCTAAAGCGTATATCGAGTATTTGCAAAAGAAATACGGAGAAATTTACCAACTCTAAAATTGATAAGGGCACGTGCGCGATCTCGAGCACGTGCCTAGTACACTGTCAAGGTAGTATTTTCGACTATTTCTATCTTGACAGTGATACAATTAAAGCTCACAGTCCAATATTCCGTTTTTGTATAATGGCCCAAAGGCTTCCCGAATTGTTTTTCCAAATGCATCAGTCCCCTGATCTCTGTATGCTAACTCCAATGTCTTTAGAGCACCTAACATACGATTGAACCTATTTGTGGACATAATTCTTTCTCGCACGAGAATTGATGGAGAATAAATAAGCATGTTAATTTTATCCCAATCATCAGCATTCAGCTCGTGTGGCTGCAGCATTTTTAGAAAAATATACAATAGTCCATTAACACTGGAAGCAACATCCACACCATCTTTACAGGTCAGACTGAATGAATCAGGCTGTTCCAGATCGATGAGTTTCAAAACTAAAAAAAGATCAAATAATTCGATGAAGTCGAGCCGATGCTCACGCAAAAGAATATTCTTATTTGAGAAGAAAAGTTGATGTATCGTGTTTAAGGCAGCTGGCGCAAATTCATTCACTATTTCCTTTTCATGCTTAGGCATAAAGAAATAACCCGAATTTTCACTCGCGAGAAGTGCTTCAAAATTTTCTAAAAAACTTTCTGCAAAGTTGTCTTTGTCATAAGGTGCTAGCTGATCATAGAATTCTGTTTCTTTTGCCAAAGTCGCCACCGCAACTGCCTTGTTTAACTCGCTGCATCCCGGTAAGCTTTCCAAAGTCACACAGCGTTGATGCTCCCGCCAAGTTGTTCGATCTTGTAAATTGATGAGTAGATGTTTTTTGGGGGCATTAGCTTGCGAATAGTTACGCAAAAAGCCCCTAAACTCGTTGATGATAGCCACTTTATTGATATATTCTTGACTTGTCGGTGATGGAAGATGCAAAGCACTCACCTGTTTTTCACCCAACCCCAAAATAAATAATTGATTGGGAAGATTCCATTGACTCATCGGCTCAAATAATAAAGAGCTCTCTCTTGATAATACGTGTAATATTTTTTCTAAAGGCCCACTAGGATGGCGTTTAAAAAGTTTCTGCATTCCAGCATAATCATTAGCAATACGTTTCCAAATATCCTGACTACCGATTGATTCCAAATGCTCCTTTGAGCGGCTTTGTCCGGCAAGCTTTAAAAGCCCTTGAAGCTCTGGAATAAACTGCTGATATCTTTCTACCGACATATACAGGGCACGGCATAGCCCATGGATAAGATTTATCAAACAATTTCTCCAGACATCATTCTTATTCGGAGGATAAGTCACAAGCTTATGGTACTCACTAGATTGCAATAGCTCAGCGAGGAAAAGTTGAAAATCTTCAAAATAATCCAGGCAACTTTTTGCCTGATAATTTTTCAATTGATTTTGAGGGTCACTGCAGAGCATTAATGCCATTAGAACTTTGTTTAATGAAACCACAATCTCCTGATTTCTGCATCTTAAAGCGCGTTGATAAAATTGCTCTAAATGGTAACTAATTGAATTTATTATCCCTTTTGCAACCTTATTAAGATAACGATCATGCCAGGAAGCTATTTCACCAAGAGGGTCGTCCCCTTCACCGCGAGCGGCAAAATCACTCATCAACTTAACATTTCGTAGCAACCTAGGTTGAAAAAAGCGGCTGCCATCAGCTTTACGAATAAAAAACAACTCGTATTCACTATCATTCTTCACGGAATCCAGGTCTACAAAAACATGGTTCAATGTCAAATCAGTTTTTACTTCTTCTCCTTCAGAAATATTTATTGGGAGTTGCCCCTGATGGGCCAAAGCAAAAATCCATTTTCCTAAAATACTATCATCGATCTGATGAGCAATTCTATTCTGATAAAATTCTTGCAATTTTTTGTACTCAGATAAACCGGTAATACTGTTAATTTTTTGATGATTGAAAAGAGCTGTATAGTGATCCAGTTTTTTTGCTGCCTCACCCACAAGAACCATGATTGTTTTGATATGCTCTATCGCCGGAGAGCCAACGTTATAGGTTTCTTCGGCATCATAAAAATTCTGTAAATATCCAAGGATAACCCGAAAGCTTTCACGGCTGAAATTCACTGCAGATTTTGGGCTAACGCCTTTGTTCAACCAATCGATTCTCCTCGCTGCCATAACTGAGGTCGTCGCAGATTTCGGATGTTCAACAAATTCTCCATCAAGTTGTAAATCCGCAATGTCTGAGAGGAGGTCAATAACTGCTGATATCGCCTCCCTAGAGCTATCTTCTGATCTCAATTTCGCTTCCATAAACCACCTCAAAAACTATTATTTGCTAAGTTAGCCTTACCTCACATCCTTTAAACTTAATTATCTCAAATACTAATTAAATTAAAAACTATAATTGCAAGATTTAATTAAATTAACTTATGGAAGTTAATCTTTTAGTGTGATAAAAGGCAGCCTGTTTGTTAATTAGTTTTTTTGAGGCCTAAAACAAGCATTAGGCACTCTTAAAGCTGAAAATTATGGATGAACGCCAGATGTTTGCCTTGCTGCGTCTCACAGAAGGCGTAGCTGACTCCTGCTGCGAGACGCAGCAGGCTACAATTTGACGCTGCCGCATACATACCTCTATAGCTGACAATACATCCAGAGGCAATAATTATAAAAATAGCAACAAAGCATGGAAAAACGCTTGAATTTATTCAGCCGGATTGGCATAAATGGTGCTTAGGTCTTCACCAATCATGTATGGAAGAGTGGCAGAGTGGCCGAATGCGTCTGTCTTGAAAACAGAAGGCCCTTCGCGGGGTCCGTGGGTTCGAATCCTACCTCTTCCATTT
>JACCVN010000057.1 GCA_013698165.1 Parachlamydiaceae bacterium
CTCCGCGGCCGTGAAACTATTAAACAGCTGAGAGGCTAGAATGATTTCGCTTTCGACACTAAAAAATTCCACTAGACTTAAACACAGAAGACGTCGCGTTGGTCGTGGTCCTGGTTCCGGCCTTGGTAAAACATGCGGACGCGGAGAAAAAGGCGCCGGTGCTCGTTCAGGTTATAAACGTCGTTTAGGCTACGAAGGTGGTCAATTCCGTACATTTATGAAAATGCCTGAAAGAGGTTTCAGCAACGCCCGCTTTCGTAGAGCTCTAGATGTTGTTAATCTACATCAGATCGATGCAATGTTTGAAGATGGAGAAGTTGTTGATCTATTTTCTCTTGCAGAACGAGGATTTGTCTCAGGTCCTTCACATGGCTTAAAAGTGTTAGGGGACGGGGAACTCACTAAAAAAGTGACGATTCATGCACTAGCTTATTCTAATTCTGCTAAAGAAAAATTGGCCCAGGCTAAAATTGCCTTTAAGCATATTGATAGAAATGGCAATTTTGTTGAAGAAGCTGCTAGATAGACTTACATCTTTGCCATGCATTCATTATTTTGCAAGTCCGCAAAGTGTACTGCTAATTCCTGGGGGAATGTTGACCTTCCCTCAGTCAAAGTGATATTCACCTGAAGGATCTCAGATGCTGCAAGAAATACAGAGAGTTTTGCAAATTCCAGAATTGAAGTCTAAAATCATTTTTACACTTCTCATGCTTGTCGCTTGCCGTATTGGAGCGTTTATTCCTGTACCGGGAATTAATGCTGAAATCGCCGTAAGCTATTTTAGACATATGGCTGGAGGAGGACAAAACTTCTTCCAAATGTTTGATATTTTTTCCGGTGGCGCATTTGCACAAATGACCGTGATCGCTCTTGGAGTTGTGCCTTACATCACATCCTCAATTATTTTACAGGTTGTTGTCGCCCTATGGCCTTCTTTTCAACGTGAAATGCGCGAAAATCAAGACCAGGGTAAGCGTAAACTGAATAAGATCACTCGATTGCTTACGCTTGGCCTTTCATTTCTTCAGTCTGCTCTATTTGCTCGCTATGCTTTGCAAATTAATATGACACGGCCAGGAATTATTGCCGGTGAATTGCTGGATATTCAGATCGCGGGTGTGCCGTGGCTCTTTTTTGCTCTCTTCATCTTCACTATGACCACAGGTACTGTGCTGCTTATGTGGATCGGTGAACAGATTACTGAAAGAGGCATCGGAAATGGAATGAGCTTGATTATCACTATCGGAATTTTAGCCTCTCTACCTACAGCGATGGGTATGATCTTTCAACAGCTGAATCTAGATTCCCAAGAACCTGGTCAAATGACTTTTACTAATGTCATTGTCCTGATGGCCCTCTTTGTCTTGATCACTCTCTCAACGATTCTGATCATTCAAGGCCATCGACGCATTCCATTGCAGTATGCAAGACGTGTTGTCGGTCGCAGAGAAGTCCAAGGGAACGCCTCTTATATCCCTCTGAAAGTTAACTATGCCGGTGTTATTCCTGTGATCTTCGCCTCCTCTTTACTGATGTTTCCAGCTACACTAGCAGGCTTCCTCGGTACAGGTAACTGGCTTGGCGAGATGGCTACATGGCTTCAACAGGGAAGCACTGTCTACTTAGCCCTATTTGTCCTCTTGATCATGTTCTTTACATATTTTTGGACTGCCACTCAGTTTAGACCTGATCAAATTGCCTCTGATATGAAAAAGAATGGTGCTTTTATCCCCGGCATCCGCCAGGGTAAACCCACTCATGATTACTTGGAAAACACGATGAGTCGCATCACCTTTATGGGTGCTATCTTCTTAGCGATGATCGCTATTCTGCCGAATATTGTCGGTAGCTTTTTAGGGGTCTCTCAGACGATTAGCTACTTCTTTGGGGGTACTGCTCTGTTAATTTTAGTTGGCGTCGTACTAGACACCATGAAGCAAATTGAATCGCATCTTCTCATGTAACGTTACGATGTCTTTATGACCAGTGGGCGTATGCGCGGGAGATAGCATTATCTCCATTAGTCTTTCTAGAAATTGAACGGTACAGGGAAACAAACTTAAGCTCATAATGTGCCTTTAAGTAAGTTTAAACCGGTTCCGCTGACTTCCAGGATAAACTATAAATAGTAAACTCTGTATCTTATTGGGAATAGGGTTGCTTTAAATGCAAAGTTTTGATAAATTGTCACTTTTAGGTTTAAGATAGGAGTCTTCCATGCCTAGAATTCTCGGTATCGATGT
>JACCVN010000059.1 GCA_013698165.1 Parachlamydiaceae bacterium
GTCCTACTCCTGGTCTTACTGGCATTTTGGGGATATCAAAAACATCTCCATATTCTTTTACCACCTCAGTGACAGCAAACTTTACTACATTTTTGACTAGTCCCAGATTAAAAATAAATTTGGCTAATCGAAAAGCAGTTTTCAGGGCTTCGACGGAGGTATCGACAACTTTGACAGATGTCGAGTACGTTTTCTCGGCGAAAAAATAAGCAGCAGTGTATGACCAATTGCGATAAATTAATGTCCCTTGAAGTTGTCTGGCACTATTGTCAAGGTCTTCTTGGGTAACTTTGACCCCATTTCTCAGCTGATTCAATAGTGTATCTGTGATAGCATCAATTTTTTCATCGCTCTCTAATTCACAGATACGTTCGGCAAGAAAATCTGCTTCTCCTGCAATGATATGCCTCTCAGCTCGTTCTACAGCGCTTCTGAAATCAGTGTAATTGAGTGTTTGCTCGGATATTTTGCTATAAGTTTGAGAAGCAATATAATATGCAGGGATGCGGAGGATGATCCCTGCATAAGGAATCGTTTTAAAGAACAAGGGAAGACAGCTCATCCCGGTTAAGACAAGGCAGCCCTTTGTTATCTGGAATTCTTTATTTAGCTGGGTAATGTTTGACATAGTAGGTTGCCGGAAGACCGTATTAAGAACTACTTTTGAGCACTCAAGGGTAGTGCGCAGGATCTCTTCTACTGTGCCCATGCCCCAGATAGCAATGGGAATTCCCAAAACGATTGTTTCTAAACTGCTAATATAGCCGGCCTGTTGCCAAAGTTTGCTGGCATCGGGTGCAAATATTTCAAGATTCTGCAGCATAGTTTTATTTTCCTTTTCCTAAAAGATTCATTGCCAACCCAACACCTGTATTAATAATTCTGGCGGCCCAAGTTGTTGTCACTTTGACGCCGGTCCAAAAACCAACATAGTCTAACACTTCATATCCAATATGAGCTGTGCGTTTTGCAATCTTGTATCCATTGACACATAGTGGTTTTACGACATAGGTACTGGTAACACGGCCTGTCTCATAAGGAAGTCTGCATACGTAGTACTCTTCGATTAGGGGTTTGCCGCTGGTATCGCCTTCAATAAACTTTCTAACTTCATTGGCAATCATCAGATACCCGGAAAGTGGTAAGGCAGCTGCGCGGGCTAAACGGTGAGCTGCTCCGAACTCTGCACTTGCTGCTTGTTGATGCCATTCCTTTTGATTTGCATCAGCAAAACGTGTTTGACAAAGGTGGATAATGCTGCGAATGGTGCCTTCCAATGCTGCAGGACTTATAATAACCATTTGAGTCAAATAGAAGATCGCAATGACCTTAACATCCAATCCTAGTGAGTTCCAAGCATTACCTTTACTTCTCAATGCAACATAGGCTGGAATACAGCCGTATATCATGCCACGGACTATACCAGCCCCGATAAGATTGCTTGGTTGTGTGGGTTCAATTTTTATCATCTTCTAATTCCCTCCCGCAAAATAACGCTATTAATGCTGTATCCTCTTAATTTAAGGTAGGCTGACAACCAAGAACCTGTTCTACACCTTCGTTGATTAACATGCAAATAGAACGGGCACGTAGTCTGCAAAAGGTTTAAATTGGACACTCCAAACTCGGCATTGGAATGCCAAGCTATGTGTTGCAGGACGTTTTGCTTGTCACGTCCAAACTTGGCTTCGGAATGCCGAGCTATGTTTTATTTATGATTTAGTAAGCCAAGACCTTAGACATGTAATCTTTTGCCTGTTGAGATTTCGGGTTATTGAAGACTTGTTCACCGGTTCCGTTTTCTAAAACCTTGCCCTCTGAGATGAACAGCACGCGTTCTGCGATGCGTTTTGCAAAATGAAGATGGTGGGTCACCAATATCAAATCGCGTTTTTCATTTTTCAGCTCGAGGATTAAATCTAAAACTTCAGATGTCATTAAAGGGTCTAAAGCGGAGGTCGGTTCATCCAAAAGAAGGAGTTTAGGCTGGACAGCAAGGGCCCTAATTAAAGCGACTCGTTGAGACTGCCCTCCGGATAAAGCGTAGGGCTTTTTGTCAGCATGTTTCTCTAATCCAAAACGTTTCAATAAATCCAGGCTAATTTCAGTCGCTTGTTCTTTAGGTTTTCCATGGACATATTGCAGAGGAAGGATAATGTTTTCTAATGCTGTGAGATGGGGGAATAGGTTCCAGGACTGAAAAACTATCCCAATGCTTCTTCTATGCTTGAGAAGCTCTTTTTCATTAAAGATTACCTGTTCATTATCAATGGTTATAGTGCCGGAATCTGGATAAAAAAGTCCTGCGATAAGTCTCAACAATGTTGATTTTCCGCCACCTGAAGGTCCTAGAAAAACCAAAGTATTGCAATCGAGTGTCAACTCATCAATAGCAATCGCTTTCTGTTTGCCGAATCTTTTTATTAGTTGATTAATTTCAAGTTTCATATTGAAACCTTTTCTCTAATCTTTTGCTCCACAATGAAATGGGGAGAGTAAGCACAAGATAGGCCAAGCCTAGGGGGAAATACGTTTCAAGAGTGCTGTACGTAGCGCTATTTATCTGTTGGGCACTATTTGTCAATTCATTGATTCCTATGATGGAAAGCAAAGATGAATCTTTGATAATCGATACAAATTGTCCGGTTAAGGGAGGAATAATCTGTCGAATGGCCTGGGGGAAAATCACAAATCGATAGGCTTGCACTTGAGAGAGGCCAATGGCCCGCGCTGATTCTAACTGTGTTTCGCTGACAGTTTCTATTCCGCTACGAATCATTTCTGCAATGTAGGCGCCATTAAAAAGAGAAAGAATAATGACACCTGCAACATACCTGTTTTCAAGTCCAATATGATTAGCCACCACATAAAAGAAAAAAAGGATCTGAACAAGTAGGGGAGTGCCTCTTATGATTTCTACATACACGCTAGAAATTAATGTCAGCAGAGGCAATCTAGAACGGGCGCATAGAGCTGCCAGTAAGCCGGTCAATAAGCTAAGTAATAGACATGCAATCGACAAACCGATCGTGATCAGCCATCCTTTGAAAAACATGGATCGATAAGCCCATACACTGGACCAGTCGAGTTTTTGATTAATGGCAACATAAAACAAATAAATGAGAGCAATGGCAATAAGTGCCTGGATAAATGCAGAGAATATCCTAGAAAACAAAGGGAACTCCCATCTCTTGAAAGGCTTTTTTTTGATCGGGCAGATATTTGTCAGCTAGTTTGTCGAATTTATTTTCCTCTCGAAACTTTTTGATGAATTGGTTAATTTGATTGGCAAGTTCCTGGTTTCCTTTCCTTATCCCAAAGGCCCAATGCTCCTTTTGGAATGCTGTCAGGTTCACTTTTGTTGTTGTCGGGTTTTTTTTCCAATTTGTATATACCGATAGTTGATCGTAGATAAAAGCATCGGCTTTACCCTGAATAACCTCTAAAACACAAGATGACTCTTTATCAAGATTTCGAACTGTCGCATTTTGAAGATGTTGAGAAGCGTAAAGTTCACCGCTTGTTCCAGCCTTTACAACAATAATGATCCCCTTTGTATTTGCTTGTTCAATGTCAAAAATTGTGGAATTTATGTTCAAAAGCAAGCATAGCCCTATGGTTGCATAGGGATCTGAAAAATCGATTGCTTTTCTACGTTGCTCGGTGATTGTTAAAGAGGAAATGATTGTGTCAATGCTGCCATTTTTGAGGGATGGAATGAGTCCGACAAAGGGGATGTTTTCAAATTTGACCGGCCGGTCAAGAGATTTCCCTAGCGCCATGGCAATATCGACACTAATACCGCAAGGTTTTCCATCATTGCAAATTGTCTCAAAGGGAGGGTAGGAAAGCTCCATTCCGACTCGAAGAGAAGGTGCATCAGCTGAAATTTGAGAGAGGTGAAAAAATAAGAGGGCGATTAGCATTTTCATATTATTGTACCATAGCCAAAAATGATTTAAATCGGCAAGATGTAAGCTTAATATTTATGAGGTCTTTGAAAGTGATTGAAGACATTGTCGTATTAGGTTATAATAAACGATTCGATTAGTTTAAAGATTAACCTATAATAAATAAAGGTCCTATGAAAAATATAACACGTCTATTTTTATTCCTTTTGATCCTCACAGTTTCTTTAATAGGGGATGAATACCCCCATCTGATTCTTAATGTTGATATAAACAAAACTCTCATTGCCAGCGATAAAGCCGGCGGAAAGTTAGTTGAAGATGTCCTTAATGAGTTGATGGCGGAAAAATATGTGGCTCTTTGGGATCATTCCCAGCAAAAGATGACAACATTTGAAACCTATGTTGAGAAGGTTTTATTATCAGAGTCACTGAATGATCAAGAATTTAGCAAGCTAAGGAAGTACCATCTCCAACATTTCATAGATTTTTTATCTGCGCACAACCACCCTTTATATGAAACTGTTTTGCATGAATATGAAACTGCACTATCCACTTTAACTGCCGTAAAAGGTAAAGTATTTCCTTCATTTTTTACATTGTTGAATCATTTAGAGCAAAAGGGGATTTCCTACTCGGTAATTTTACGGAGCTATGGAAAAGAAATATCTGAAGTCAAAAATGAAATCGCGGCAGTTCAAAAGATTGTGTTTAAACATACAGGCAAATTTCGTAAGGGCAATTTAATCCTTGATCATGAAAAACCGATCACAGATCATGCTGGAATTTATCAGCAATTAAGGCGTATTTCACATACAGCCATTCATGATGACTGGCAGTATTGGTCTGCAGGAAAAATGTGCACAAAACTAGGTAAACCTTTCTATGTAGATAGAAATGACCCAGAAACCTTATCGATTTTCTTCGATGATAATATTGGTTTAAAAAATTCGGATACAAATATTATTGCCTCCCTAGATGCGTCTAATGGAGAGCTCATTCCTATTGAAGAGCTCATTGAATCTGGACAAGCTGTTCCTGTTAACACATTGGAAGCAATATTAAACACCGACTATTTCAAAAAACATGTAGAAGATGCCCTTTATAAGCATCTTCGCAGGTATGAGCTTATTGAAGAGAAAGTAGGAATATAATGATCTATTAGGCTCTAAATCAAAGTTTAATTAGTGTTATTAAAATCATCCTTGCCTTTAATACCATTGAGGAAAATACCTTTATCTTAATAGCTAGTAAAAATAATTCAGCTGAACGGTTTTATATGCATTATCTTATCAGCTTTTTTTATCTTTAATATTTTAGAAGGAACCTACTATCATCAGTATATGCTCTAAAAAATATAGATTCACTTTTTGAGGTAAACGTATGCGTGTTCAAGTTGCTGAAGGTTTTTTAAGATGGAAAAATTATTCATCGTCATCAAATGCGATATTTTCTGGAGCTAGTGCTGTGTGTATGGCAGCCGTTTTATCCACTCATTTAAAGCTTTTTGAAATTAATTCTACTGTAACGAAAGTTGTCACTGCGGCAACTCTCACTATGGGACTATTTACTCACTATATAATTCTGCAGAGTAGCCGTAGACCTATCACCACTAACAATGATAAATCCTATGCTATAAAAAAAGAGGATATTGCCAGTATTCGTGATTTCCATTTGGACAAAAAAAAGCAGCACTTGCGATTTGAAGGCAAATCAATGGGTTCTCTATATTTAAATAATCAGATTCCTCCCAAAAGAAGGTATTCAAGAGAAGAAAATAACATTCTTGAGTTCCCATCTATTGATACAATAGCTGTTATTCTTGCAAAAGAATATTTAAAAAATTTAAGAGCTGATGCAAAAATGCAAATTGAAATCGAAGCTTTTAATTTTAAGCGTTTAATGCATATTAAAGTAAAAAATCTCAATAAATCATTTATATCAAAATTTAAGTTATTAGAAGGCAAAATAGAAAATGGGATGGTTGAAAATTGTTTTAACGCATTCGTTTTATGTTTGATATATCCTGATATTTCCCTAGGCCATGATATTACTTATGAGGAAGAGATTATAAGGTACAGCAGAGTGCATAAAATCAATAATAGAAAAAAAAGATATTTATTGTCTGTTTTTAGGACTTTAAATAACCGTTTAATAGATTTGGCCGATTTGAGTGTTTCCTTAGTTAATTCAAAGGCGATGGCACTTATTGATCTATTAAAGCAATTAAAGAGTGTTGAAGAACTTCAAAAGTTGACAAAATTTCAATTTGAAAATCCCGCTATCTCTATTTGCTGGGATGATATTAAATGTGTAAAGGGAATTTATAACAATAAAACTTCGCGAAGGATATTCTCCCATTTCATGTAGCCTGCTGCATGTA
>JACCVN010000292.1 GCA_013698165.1 Parachlamydiaceae bacterium
CCATGGGGCTTTGACGCAGAAATAGCCGAAAATACTATCTTGACAGTGTACTAGCTCGTAGCTATATGCACAACCTGCAATTTGTCTTTGACAGTAAGCTAAGGAAGTGGTTCCAAAAGGTGCCGTACTGCTTCCAAACCAATCGTACAGAGATAAGCTTCTCTATCTTCAATCCCGACTGCAAGGATAAGGTTTTTTTCAGAATGATCGATATCCATTCCGCAACAATACTCAATACCTTTATGTAAGAATATGAAAGGTTTTGAAGCTTTAGTGATATTAAAGTCTGAATCCATAAATAGAAAGCGATGCATATAATTTCGGTGCGTATCATCATAAACGGTTTCATGAACAAGCAATAGATACCCATCATCAAATTCTATTGGAGGCGCAGAACCGGAAAATCTCGAAAAATCATGTGATGAGGATTCCTTTTGCGAAAGGATTTCGTGAATCGCATAGCTATTTACTGGATCAATCTGTGATTTATAGATGATTAGAGGGCTATAGGAATATATAAGATGTAACTCATTGTTTTTTACAAATGGAAGCCAGTTCTTTTCACAACGGTTAGGGTCAGGTCCATATAAAGGGATGAGGGCTTCAACATTTACAACAGAGTCTGTAGGGCTTTCTTTCAATTTGCATAAGGATATTTGAGGCTGTCCTGTCGGGTTAGTGTCACTAGTAGTGCATGTAAACCAAGTCGAGTTCAAATATTTTAACAAACGGCAATCTTCAAGTCCTTCCACATTTCTTGACTTTATCTTTATGCGCGGCAAGTTTTCCACAATTTCTTTTTGAGTTAGCAAATTTAAATCGTAATCATATTTCATCAAAAAGTTTCTTGTTTTTACAGTACTTGTGGGATCAAACAAATCCAATGATTTAAAATGTCTGGCTCCTATCTGCATATAGTTAACCGTGCGGCAGATCACGTCATAGCCAAATGTTGTTTTTTTAATTGATGGGTTCATAGGATTATAATGCGAGGCTAGACCTTCCTTAATTGACGGAAGATCGATTTTTATGGGTTGGTATTTTGCGTCTTTAAGATTGGAAATGTAAAACAGCATGTTTTTATATGCCTGTTCTTTGATGTGAGAAGGAATGTCTTTCTTCAACATAAGACGATTCGTAGCGGCATAGCCTTCTTCTTTAAAAGGGGTATAATAAGCAGAAACAGAGATGTCTTCATCGAATAAATAGCTGTATACAGGATAAGAAATATTCAACCTTTGCTCGTGTGGGTAAGGTACCCTAGAACCTTGTTTCGCAAATAAGTAGGCTAAATGGTTTTGTTTGTTTAACCGATAATACCTAGAGATTTGATAGAGGGTTTCCGAGCGGTCAGGATTAAATTGATAAGCATCCAGATAATACTCTAAAGCAAAATCCCATAATCCCAAACCTTCATAACATTGCCCGAGCATAAACTTCGAATACCAAACCTCTTCTATCCAACCTCCTTTTGCAATACGCTTATTGTACCATTTGATTGCATCCTCATACTGTTTGAGGCAAATATAGGATTGGGCTAGATAAAAGATATAACGTTCGTTTTCGGGTTCTTCTTGCAGGCCTTGCTTCAGCATCTTGATATCGCGTTCAAACTTATCTGATTTGAATCCTCCATCATCCCGATCGTCAATAAGCAGTGTTTGAATTAGCTCTTCACGGCATGGCGTGTTGCATGCCCAATATTCATGCGTTACGCCTACCGATTTCCACGGCAAAGATGCACGCACAAGGCGGACGTTATAAAAAGCATAGGAGCTTTGTTTCTGAGATATTAAGTATGTATCCATTTTAAGTGACGATTTGCTAAACGCGGGATCTACTTGCAGCATCATGTCAGCATCAAGGAAAAGCAAAAAGGTGTTATCCAACGGAAAATTTAAGCTTGTAAGTGTTTGCTTTGCGGCCTCTGCTGAGAGTGTTCTGTTATGCCCAAAATTTTTCCATTTATGATTATAGATTTTGCCGGGAATGCCATGCGCTTGCATATATTGCTTGATAATCTGTACCGTATTGTCCGTCGATCCTGTATCGCATATCGAAATGCAATCTACAATGTCTTTTACGCTGTCTAGACATCGCGCAATGATTTTTTCTTCGTTTCTCACAATCATCGTAAGGCAAATCTTGGGATCCTCACCCTGAAGTATAGGGAAAAGCAGAAAGTTAAGTAGTACGGCATAAAATAAAACCGAAATCTTTGAAAATCGCATATTAATCTCCCATTTAGTAAATGCAAGGTACAAGTTTGTATTGAAATTAATCAAGAAAAGTTTAACAGTAACTCCTCTAGACATGAGAACTTTGTTTTGCTTAACGAATGTATAGCGTAAAATAGCTTATGAAAACACTTTTGATATCCGTGATGATTTTATCCTCACTTTTTTTTGGGTCAACCGGAGCTGAACTGCCTAATAAAGATAATAAACCAAAAAAAATTGTTACTGCCACCCAACGGATTTATCTGCCTGAATATCCGGGGGCGCATAATCCCTCTATCATAAGGTATAACGACAATTATTTGTTGACTTTCAGGTATCTCCCGAACCGTTACGATCTTCCATGGCTCTCCTATATCGGTGTTGTTCTATTGGATGATTCCTTTGAACCTATATTCTCGTCTCAACTTATTGATACACGCCTGTATAATAATACCACCCCTTCTCAATCAGAAGATGCGAGAATATTTGCTTGTAATGACAAGTGTTATGTCGTTTACAACGATAACACAGAGGTCACGTTTCCATCGATTTGGGATCGAAGAGACATGTTTATTGCAGAGCTTACATTTGAAAATGATCAATTCGTTCTTACAGAACCCCTCAAGTTGGTCCATGAAAATAAATACGCTCATGTACTTTGGCAAAAGAATTGGAGCCCTTTTGAATGGAATGGTAAACTTTTATTCTCTTATTCTATAAATCCTCATGAGGTCATTAGTCCAAATTTAGAAACCGGAATATGCAAGCCTCTGTATGAAACGAATAAACCTATACAGTGGTATTTGGGCCGTTTAAGAGGTGACACGCCTGCTCAAAAAATTGACAGCGGAAATTATCTGGCCTTTTTTCATTCTGGAGTTTACTGCTCATCGAATTGCTCTAATGATCGCGATCTTTGGCACTATTATATGGGAGCCTATACTTTTTCTTCTCAACCGCCTTTTGCGGTCAATAGAATTAGCCGCGCTCCGATTGAATCACCGGGCTTTTATACATTCTCAAGTTATGATAAGCGCGTTATCTACCCCGGCGGATTTATTGTTGAAGGCTCAACTATATACCTTGCATATGGAAAAGACGATTCTGAAATTTGGATAGCAACAATCGACCTTAACAACCTCATAGATTCAATGGTGCCCATATGACAAAGCTAACTACACTTTTTTTGGCCTTCTGCATTGCTTTCTCCGGGCTTTCCGCAGGCATACTGGACCATTTAAAAATACCGAACGACAAGTCGCCTTCAACTCCAATGAGAAATATTGATTTTATTTATTTGATCAATTTGGATCAGAGGCCTGAAAAGCTGGCACATTCAATCGAACAACTCGCCCCTTATGGGATTGTTCCCTATCGCTTCTCACCAGTGAATGGATGGGAATTGCCCTTTGAGGTCATTAATGATGTAGGAATCAAATACGACCCATGGATGAAGCAAGGTCTTATGGGCACCTGTTATTTGCCTGAAGACGAAGGAGTGCCGCGGCACGAAGTCATGCAAGTGACAGGCAGAAATTACT
>JACCVN010000093.1 GCA_013698165.1 Parachlamydiaceae bacterium
CTTTGGCGCAGCCGAAATTTCTCAGATTGAGCTAAGGGCAGTATAGAATCTGAAAAATTTCATGTGTGAGTTATCGATGAATGTGGAAATGATAGGTGTGGCAAATGATGGGCCTTCTGAATTTATAAAAATTGCCGGACTAAACAACTTCAAATTATTTCAAGATTATTTTCCTACTGTCATTGAGACATCCAAATCTTTAAAGGCAAAAAAGACATTCAATATCATCGCCAAAAATTTGGTTAATAATGACATGAATCAAATACTGCCCGTAGGATTCATTAAAACACTGTTAAACGCTTTGATTTCGCCGGAGGAATATAAATGTTCTGTATATGTTAATAGACAAAAACTATTAAATTTATTATTAGTCACATCTCAGCCTATTCTAGAATTCAACCAGGAAATTACAGTTCTATTTTTCAAATGCTTTAACAATGAAATTGTCCACTCATTAAAGTATATAAACAATGCCATTCACGACGATGACTACGAAGATTCCATTTTAAAAGAACATATAAAAATCTCATCTTTTGCTGTAACCTACTTTAAATTGTCTTCTAAATCGATCAAATACAATATTATGGGTGTTAGAGAAAATATTAAATATGAAGTTGATATTCGGTTGAGAGAAATTCCCGATTACTATGAATTATATAACCAAATATTTAATACAATTAACTATGGCAAGAAAGATCAACTTACAGAATGGCATCTTCTATAAACTCGACTTTATGATTTTTAAGGGGATGCTAGATGCAATCTTTTGATCCATAGCGGTTTATAATTCATACCCCAAACTCATTCGAGTTGGGGGTAAAAATTATAAATCGCTATGGATCAAAATATTGCGTCTAGCATCCCCTTAAAAATCATAAAGTCGAGCTAAATTATTATAAAGACTCAAATGAAAAACGAAAAAAAAGCCCTCATAAAAAAACTTTCAAAGCAACTATGGCAAGGTCGAAATGACAGTAACGCCCCTACACGTTTGCATGAAGCGATCATTTTCAATGACATCGATAAAATTTCAAAATGGCCTTTCGCAAATAAACATGTTGGATTTCTTGGTTTTTCCAGCGATGAAGGGGTGCGCAGAAATTTAGGAAATATCGGTGCTGTAGAAGGCCCTGACGCTCTTCGCAGAGCTTTAGCAAATCTTCCAATCCCTCAGCAGGCAATGATATTTAGTGATTTTGGCACTGTCTGCTGTCAAAATGATGCTCTTGAAGAAGCTCAAAGTGAACTTGCTGAAATTGTAAAAAAAATGATCGGCAAGGATATTCTGCCTATCCTTCTCGGAGGGGGGCATGAGATAGCATGGGCGAATTACCAAGGCATTTCTGCTGCCTGTCCTGATAAAAAAATCACAGTGATCAATTTCGATGCTCATTTCGACCTGCGCCCTTTACTTCTTGATGATAAAGGGAGTTCGGGCACTTCATTTACCCAGATCTCAAAATTCTGTGCAGAACATTCAAAGCCTTTTGACTATATCTGCTTAGGCATTCAGGAAATGAGTAATACTTCACTACTTTTTGAGACTGCAGAAAATCTCAAAGTAAAAATATTACTAGCGGATGAATTTCATCTAGGTGGAATTGAACCGGCACTTGAATTTCTGGATGAAGTATTATTGCATAGTGAAGTTATCCATCTTACGATCTGTCTTGACGTTTTTGCCTCTGCTTTTGCTCCTGGAGTCAGCGCACCGCAATCTCTAGGTTTAATGCCATGGCAAGTGATCCCATTATTACATCGCCTAGCGTCCTCAGGAAAGGTCATCAGCCTGGATATCGCAGAACTATGTCCTCCCCGCGACATCGATGGTCGCACTGCCCACCTTGCAGCAGCACTCATCTACCAATTTTTAAACCACTATCATTGCCCCAAAACGTAGCTTAGCATTCCAATCCCGAGTTTGGACCTGGACAGCTACGTCTCTGCGGGTAGTGGTAACGCTTCATCGATAACAATGGGAGGTGGCAGATTCTTTCTCTCTGCTTCTTCATCGGCGGCAATCAGCCTTTTAGCAAGGACAAGAGCTCTTTGCATGTAGGAATGAGGGTGTCGCTCATCAAAGACAATAAGATTCTCTTTTCCAAGCATGGCAACAATCCCTGAATCGCTGAGGATCTCCCAAATTTGCCAAGTAAGCCCGCAGGCTATTAGATGGCGCCCCGAGCCCTTTAAATAATCGAAAAGCTGTTGCAACGCTAAACAAGCTGTTGCATCGATATCGCGAGCATTTTTTAACTGCAGAATAATAACTTTCGTGCTGGTATCATCCTCTGCAATAGTCTTAAGTGTTGTTTGAAAAAGATCTGCAGCACCAAAAAACAGCTCACCTTCAACTTTAATCACTCTGATCGGACGATGACTTCCGGTTTCATTAGCATCAATATTTTTAAGCTCCCCGGACTCATCGATTTCATATTCTTTAAGCTGAGGGACGGCAGCCTTCTTTAAATAAAGCGTTACAGAAATCGCGATACCTATATAAAAAGCGACATCCAAGCTAAAGAAAAGGCAGGAAAGCATCGTCACCCAGAGCACAAAAGCATCAGAACCTGTCGCCTTAATGCACAGGAAAAACTGCTTAGGGTTCACGATATTGCTTGCGGTGTAAAGCAATAAACCTGCTAAAGAGGCAATAGGGATCATTGATACAAGATGGCCAAAGAAAAAAAGAATCAATGCTACAACACCAGCACTAAAAATTGCCGCAAAACGTGTCTGTGCACCATAGTTGTAATTAATGCTGCTCCGTGAAGGGCTTCCTGAGACTGGCATACCGGCTAAAAATGATGAGAGTAGATTGCCAAGCGATATTCCAAAAATTTCCTGATTAACAGAAAGGCGTTGTCCTGAACTGGCGGCGATCGATTTTGCTACAGAGGTACTTTCCATAATACTTACAAGGGCCAAAGCAAACGCGACTGGCAAAGTACCATTTAGGATGCCTAAATCAAACAGTGGCAGCTGAAAGTGAGGAATGACTTCTAATAATGAAGAGGTATCCTTGATCAACAGCACACGGTCAGGGATGAAATTAACACCATTGGCCACGTCAGCCTCGACAGAGATTATATTAAGTCCAAACAACTGCACTATAGTACCAGCAACAACAAAAGTGATCAACGCAGCCGGAACGCGACGGTCCATTCTTCTTAACAGGGCAATGCACAAACAACTACCAACACCAATAATCGCTGTGGCCCAGTGCAGCGTAGGAAGCTTGGTAAATAGATATACACCGGTTTCATAAAAGGAGCTCACACCTAACGGTCGGGCAATCCCCAAAAGAGGGAAAAGCTGTGTGACAAAAAGAGCAATTGCAGTACCTACCATATATCCTACAACCACTGAATGGCTGACAAATTGGGTCAGTCGACCAAGTTTAAAACCTGCCACCAAGAGCTGCAACAATCCGACTAATAAGCTAATTTGGGTAACAACTTGCAAAGCCATCATCTCTCTTTCAGGCCCGCTTAAATCGCGATAATAAGTAAAGAGAATTTGGGCGGCACCGGATTGAACCAAGACTGCCATCGCATTGCTTGGACCCACCACAAGATGCCGCGAAGAACCAAATAGCGCTGCAATTAATGATGAGTAAATAGCGGCAAATAAACCGCAAAATAAAGGCAGCCCGGCAAGCAATGAATAACCCACCGCTTGTGGCAATGTCAAAAGAGCAACAGAAAGCCCAGCCATTAAATCTTGGCGAAACGTTGTCCATCGGTATCCAACCAAATCCTTTTTAAATGGAAGGAGAGAAATGTCATCGATTGAATTTTGTACTGAACCCATAGAAGTTTACATAAAGGAATTAAAAACTAATGACAGCAATTACCTATTTTCTTATAATTCTTATTCTTTAGCAAGATGAAATCCACTTAATTATAGCTACTGTCAAAATTGGGCTCTTTTCCCCAATAAGGCGTTTGCTCAATCCCATAGAATATTTTATGTCTAAATTGCCTAAGCTCGCTATTGTCGGGCGCCCTAACGTTGGTAAATCTGCCTTGTTTAATCGCATATGCAAGAAAAAAATTGCAATTGTGGATGAAGCAGAAGGAATCACACGCGATCGACTTTACGCAGATTCAGATCTTTTTGGATTCCCGTTTCAAGTGATCGATACCGGAGGAATAAACGCACGCTCCAAAGCAATGTTTAATGAAGAAATTAAACTCCAGGCCGAAATTGCCATCGAAGAAGCCGATGCACTTATTCTGGTCGTCGATTCAAAGATCGGCATCACTGATCTCGATTTAGATCTGGCAAGAATCCTTCAGCGCACAAAAAAACCGCTGACTCTCGCTGTCAATAAAATCGATGAAGTGCGCAATGAAGATAAAATTTATGAATTTCAAAGGCTTGGTATCCCAAAAATGGTCGCGGTTTCTGCTGCCCAAGGATGGCATATCGCCGAACTTTTGGAATCTGCTTTTAGCACTTTCCCTAAAGAACAGAAAGAAATCGAGAAAGGCAGCGAAATCAATCTTGCTATTGTTGGCCGCGCAAATGTCGGTAAATCTTCACTGGTTAATTACCTGCTCGATGACAACCGCTGTATCGTGAGCCCTATCCCAGGAACGACGCGCGATAGTGTGGATATCCCATTTATGCATGGAGACACTGAATTTAATCTCATCGATACTGCCGGTATAAGACGTAAAAAGGCTGAACATGAGGTTGTGGACAAATTCGCGGCCATTCGAACAGAGCGGGCAATTGAACGTGCAGATATCTGCGTCTTAATGCTGGATGCCCAACAAGGGATCACAACTCAAGACAAAAAAATTGCTAACGAGATTGAAGAAGCCGGTAAAGGATGTATTATTCTATTCAACAAATGGGATCTGGTCAAAGGTTTCCGTATGGAACACTGCTTAAAAAGCATTGAAGAGGAAACTCCCTTTTTAAAACATTGTCCAAAGCTCTTCATTTCTGCTAAAACCGGCCGCAATGTTGAAAAACTCTTCGATTTGGTCAAGCAGACACACGAGAATTCAAGAATGCGTATTTCTACTCACCAGCTGAACGTTTTTGTCGGAAATGCTCTCCAAAGAAACCACCCTCCAATGGTCATGGGCAAACGTTTGCGCATCTACTACATGGCGCAAGTCGCTATTGAACCTCCAAAATTTATTCTATTTGTCAACTACCCGAATCTGATGACAGAAGGATATAAAAAATACCTCTACAATCAATTCCGCGACGTTTATGGATTTACTGGAGTGCCAATCGAACTGCATCTAAAGGGTAAAAAGAAAGCTAAAGAAGATAGGCACCAACGTGGCAATGCGCCTAGAACGTCTGACATTAGAGATGGCCATCCTCGCGCTGGAGATTTGGCTGCTGGAGGAATATCTCAAGAAGCTTTCGTTGATGTTGATAATGACGATGATCATGGCGACTTCTCTGATGACGATATCAGCTTCATCGACGGCGATATCGGCTATGGTGACCACGATTAGTAGCAAATAATTACCACAGAGCCCACAGA
>JACCVN010000133.1 GCA_013698165.1 Parachlamydiaceae bacterium
TAATTATGCAATTGCCTCTTTTTGGTAGTAACCGTTATTTAATGAGGTTTTCCTTTCATATACCTTCCCAAGCTAAGTTTTGGGGTATATACGCTGTTTTCAAACTTTCATTATGTGCTGTGGTAAGCATAAACCTTTTTTTATGAATGTCAAATTGAATTTTAATTTTATAGTGCACACTAATGGCACGGTAAAAAAATCAAAAAAACACCTATGAGAAAAAATATCATCGAATCGTTATACTATCAATAGCCAGATTCAAATCTCAAAAGGGAGAATTTTATGCAAACTACTTCTAAGGTGTCCTTTGATAATAAAGGTTCGCCAAAGATCTTTTTTCCTGAAGATACCTCATTAGAAATAAAGCATATATCTCCAAGAAGTAACAGTCGGGTAAAGAATGATAATTCCAATTCTCCAATTTCTCCGGGATTTTTTCATGCTAGTTTACAAAATCCACAACCCGGGGGCGTTGATACATCAACTGACTTGTTGACCATCTCTAGTTTTGATGTACCCTTAGAAATTCAGAAAGACAATATACAATCGCTTTTTCAAGAGGCCACTGGAACATCTAAAGATAAAACTCCTAATTCGTTTAATAGGAGACGTTCCCAAGAAAACACGAAGAACAGTGTAGCCATTTCTGCTAGAAAAAAATTTTCTTGTAGTGATCCTGAAATTAATAATAATTCAATACTAGACAACAGTGTAAAAAAAAGGGCTAGTTCGACTAATGAAAGAAAATTACCCGATGCCTATCCAAATACTTCTGTGGAATTGAGTGCTAAGTCGGCGCCAAATCTTCATATCCTAAATACTCATAACCGGAAAATAGAATCCAAAATTCCAAGAAAAAATATAGCAAGACATAAGAATGACGAAAGATTAAAGCTTGATCTTGATCGACTAGAGGAAAAAGTATCCGCACCCATGATCATTGAAAGCTCGCCATGGAAGGATGGCATGACATTTCCGATTTCTTCAACTCGCCAAATAAAATGCTCACCGCGTAAAGAGCCTTCTGCATCATCACCAACCTCTTCTATGTTGTCTAGCCATTCATGTCCAATTAGTGGGCGAGCCCAAGACTCCTCGCCTATAAGAATGCGAAGTCCGGAAACTTTACCTAGACTCTCACCTGCAGAGAATCCAAGTCCAAGAAAAAATCATGGGTTAGATTCAATATTTAAAAAACAATGTTCGGAATCTTCACCCATAATTTCTTCCGGCCACTCAAGTCCAACAAGTGATAATATTCGGGATTCTTCACCATTGAGAAAGCGAAGTCCAGAGTCTTCACCTCGAACTTCCTTATTTCCGTCGGGCATGTTTAGCTCTAAAAGGCGTACTAGCCGAGAAGAGGCAACAAAGTTACGAAGTAAAGAAACTGCTGATGAAAAAGAACTATTTTTTATTGAAGAAAAGGACCCAACTTCTAATGTAATCAAGAGAAAACATGGATTATCTACTGACTATATTGCTATTCACAACTCTTTTTTATTAGGTGATATAAACTCTTACAATTCGATGGATGTTTTTACTTTAGGGGAGAAATTTGTTATATCTCCCCGTTCAAAAAATATAGAATTGGAAATTGACGAAGAAGGGGAAAATAAAATTTTCAGTGAGCTGAAACGTAGTTTGATAAATGACGAAGATAAAACGCTTTATCCATCTGTTAATGAAATTTTCTTTGATATTTGCTTTAAAGTGCTTAAAAGCTCCTTTTTTAAACACAAAATGACGATTCGTGATTACGAAGAAAATGAAAAAAAATGCTTACTTCAATTACTAGGAGTCCTTCAAAAGGGGGGCTCATTTTTAAAGCGTAGACTTGCTCGACTCTTGCTGCTTCAGAAAAATTTTTATAAATTGTCTGGTAATGCAAAACCTACAAATTCCCTGGTTAAATTAGGGATCTACCTCTACGATTTGACAGAATTAGAATCCTTTACTGAAGAGGTGGATGGGTTTTTAATAGGAAAAAGGATTTCAAGCTTTTTAGCAGTTTTTAGAAAAATGTTTAATGATTTTAAGGATCCGCAAGATAGTATCCTTTCAATGCTCCACCTTAATTCCAACTCAAAATCCTTGCACCCAATTGAAGAATTGCTTCTTTTAGCTATTGGAGGATCAGTTGAAGAGGGGTATAAATTCCTCCATGATTTAAAATTTTGGTCTGAGGAAAACAAAAAGAGCATAAAAATGCTGGAAAAATATTGTAATGAAACTACCTCGCATTTCAATGAGGTCCAAAGTTTATTACAGGGCCGACATCATTGTTTTATAGAACATGTTTGTCCTAACGATCAGTTAGGTGCAATAGAGAAAAAAAATCTATGTACTGATAGCGAAGGAAACACCTTGTTTCTTATTTCGTATGCAAGTCATCCATGTACTGATGTATGTAGAAGTCTAAAACCTGATGCACCCGACATATTTTCTTATGTTAACCCTTACAAAATTACTGTAAATGGTGAAGATGTTTATCTTGAAAATCCATTGCTTGAGGTTAATCCCGAGACCGACCCATTTCCAACTTTTTGGGTAGATCTTATTGCAGCTTTTTATAAGCATGGATACGCAGGAGTCAATTGTGCATTGACCCGTGAGGCTTTTCAAATTCAAGCGGATGCACTTATAAAATTTTATTTTAAAGAAATTTATTCCAAAGAGTTCTCTTATGAAAAATCTATCGAAATAAGCCAGGACATTTATGAACGGATTCCAAGTTTAAAAATTCTCGAATTGATGAGCATAAAGTGCGGTCAGGTTGTTGATCGTTATATATGCTATCTTTTTCCACAGTTATT
>JACCVN010000157.1 GCA_013698165.1 Parachlamydiaceae bacterium
GTTTGGATGTAGATTATCTTCACCTTTTCGATAAGATCAATAGCCGCCATTCGCTCAGGAAGACTCAAATTATCTGCCTGGCACCTTTCTTCCCCGGCTTTTAAAATCCGTTCAGCAATACTTTCTATAGGGAGGGATCCTCTGTAGCCGGCGACTTCAATTGCTGGAGCTCCCCAACAATTCAACCCTGCAGTAACACCGTTTGTTAATAAGTTATTAACTTCTATAAGTTGATTAGAGAAGTTATAAGATTCGATTTTAGTGTTTAAATTAATCATGTTTCTCCATTAATATTATTGTAAAACTTAATTATAAACTAATCTATAATAAAAATCAATATATAATGTTATTAAAGTAAGGTTAATTTTACTATGGGGGTGAGAGAAGGCTGAAGGCTAAAGAATGAAAGGTAAATGAATGAAGGGATTTTCTTAATACTTCATTCTAGTCTTTCAGCTATGCTCTTAATTCCTTCTGACTTCAGCCTTGGTTTTATCCTTCTTGCTCTTAAAGCAGGTTTTAATTAATCATATAAATTATTTTAGGAGGGGCTTGGCTCAATAGAACAACACATGAAAAAAAAATTCCTATCGCTCTTGTATTTTCCGGCAATATTGATCGGAGATCTAAATGCTAACTCTGAAGAAGAAAATTGCTCTACATCTTCTGTAAGTAAAGATTTAGTTGAATATGAGACTATCGTAAATCCTGATTCGATATACAATGTTTATGAGGTAAAGCCGACCATATTTACTTGGAGAGCCCCGGGGATGTACTTTTGGAAGTATGCAATTAGATTTCGCGTGGGGGATATCAGCCTACAACCTCTCGAGTATTGAAGAACTATGCCAGGAGCATCGAATAGGACATGGTGCGGATGCTATCAAAAATTTGATGGATGGGTAAATATACTCAACATCGGCTTCGTCAAAACGATCATCATTATAGAAAAAAACGTCTTCAGCTTTATCCTGTGAGCTTTGGGGTCAAGCGATCATTTTGTATTTCTGATATTTTCTACTTGTATGCAAGTTTGGGAGTCAATTGTACAAATGTTGAGGGGAATTTCTTTTCAGATCATCGGCATGTGCATAAACAAGCATGGGGAGCAGTTGCTAAAGGGGGGATTTTGTACGATTTCAACTGCGGCATCTATTCGATTTCTTTTGCGATTATTATTATATAACTTTGAGATCTCGTGGTGATACTCTCAATGTGGGAGGAATTCGGGCCGATTTTGGGATGGGCCTTAACTATTAAAATTTAAATTTCTAACGAATTGCGTTTTAAGATTTAAAATGGCAGGATAGCCCTTTAGTAAAGAGTGGTTAAGTCGAAGCAGGTTCGATTTGGCTCACAGTTGCTGACACTGGTTTTTCAACAGCTTTGTAACATTAGGAATGGGCGCAGGCCCTATATATATGAAAATGAAAAAATTCCTTCTTTCGATTTTATTTCTTCCAGCATTGTTGATCGCAGATAACAATGATTGCTGTTTTGACGATCCGTGCGATCAGAAATATGTGAGCTGTGAAGAATTTGAAAACCACCCCTGTGACGTAAGTTGCGGACCAAATAAAATGGCAGGGGCTGAATCCTTTCTTGCCTTTAAATGGGTCAATACTTGCGATTGTATTTGCAAATATTCTTTAGAGTTTCGTGTGGGGGGGACTCAACCTGCAAATTCACGTGTTAACAGAATTTACGGAAGCAGTGTTGAATATGAACTTGAATGGGCTTGGCGCCAAGCTTTTTGCAGTCTTGATGCGTGGGTAAACGTGAGCTATTTGAGCAAGCAAGGCCATGTTGGTGATGAACGTCTGAGAAGCCGGCTGCGTCTTTTTCCGATAAGTTTTGGGCTCAAGCGTTCATTCTATCTAACCGAGAATTTTTCTCTTTATGCAGGTATTGGAGCAAGTTATACCTTTGCCCAAGGAAGTTTTTTTGATAATAATCATCATACGCATAAACAGTCATGGGGATTTGTTGCTAAGGGCGGAATCACATACAATTTTTGCAACGGGATTTATCTAGATTTCTACGGTGATTATTATTACACAGGGCTCAGAGCGCATGGCGATACCCTTAACGTTGGCGGTTTCCGCGGTGGTATTGGCCTAGGGATCTGTTTTTAAAATATAACTGAGCATCTGGCATATGTTCGGGGGGCTTCGGTCTAACCCAGAGGTTGTTTACACCTTTAGTTTGCCATTATTTCTACCCAAAAAAAGAAGAACCCTTTTCAGGGGTTATTTTTCTTTGCCAGAATACGACCAAAATTAACACCCTAGCCC
>JACCVN010000164.1 GCA_013698165.1 Parachlamydiaceae bacterium
GCTCGGGGGAAAATTCTCGCAAGTGATCTTAGTCATACTTGAAGTCCCATCTATTTTTGAGTGTCTGGCCTGCCCCCTTTTATGACCCCTTTTATAGAAAAATATTATGTAATCGATGAAAATATACTGCCCTTAGCTCACTCTAAGAAATTTTGACTTCGAAAAAACAACAAATATTAGAGAAAACGAGGACTTAAAAAAAATCTGTTTCTGCAAAATTGATTAAGTAAATCAGATCCACTCATGCCTAAAAATTATGAGCCTTTAGATGGGTTTTGGAAAAGGTTAGGATTTTACAAATGTGATGATATTACCACAGCTGTTAATTGGCGAAATGTTAGTGGAGATGAGGATTCGCCTCATAAAATGGTATATTTGTTAAAGTCGTTATCTGTAGATTAAGCTACGAATTTCTGTAACATTTTCGCAATATAGTTATTAAGACTCTCTCCATGAAGCTGTGCAGCAATAGTTAGCTTTGCGTGTAGATCAGGTGGAATGCGTAGATTGAATTTTCCAGAGAAGGGTCTGTCAGGTTCTTCACCTCTCTTCTTGCAGAAGGCCAAGTAATCATCAACTGAGCCCTTAAAAGCTTGCTCAATTTCATCTACAGTCGTGCCTTGGAAAGTGACTACGTCTTTGATTCCAAGCACCTCTCCGTGAAAAATCTTGGCTTCATCATCATATTCAACGTGGCCAGTATAGTTTTTGTATTTCATCATGGTTTTACTCCTGCATTTTCTAAGAAACGACGCACTGAGACTAACGCTCCCTTATCGGTCTCCTTTTTAGGGTGAGGACGGTGGAAGGTAGCGCGTACACCATTCAACGCAAACCGCACCCGCGATCCTTCTCCCTCAGTAATTTCGGTATTCAGATGTCGCATTAAGGACTCAACTTCCTTCCAGATCACATTCGACAGGACAGGTTGCTTAAAAATCGCTTCCAATGTGCGTTGATGTTTCTTGCTCATAACCTCATGGTACCAAAATCTGGTATTAATGTCAAATTCGAACTATGTCCAATGGTGGACCAAATAGGGACAACAACTATGAATATCGCATGCAATTACATTAAACTTTAATACCTTGAGGATGCTATCATGATGGATTTCCGTGATTCAAAAAATGATTAAGTGAAAGGCATGATCCAGTGGGTTGAGCAATTGCATATCTAGCGAAGAAAGGGTTATCCGCCAAAAGAAAGCTTATAAGAAATATAAGGATTTAATAGAAGTCATCTCAGGATATCCGATTAAAAAAGAAAGGCTTTTTCAATTCTCGGAAAAAATAATATTGGCCTCATCTTCAGTTAGCCTTTCTCCTTTTTCAGCTAAATGTCGAAATCTTAGAGCGGCGATTTTTTCATCAAATCTGTGGGTAATGAGCTCAGATGCCCTGTAATGACCTGCATTTTGATATACCCGATATATTAAAAAATTCTACAATGGCATCAGACACTTATTTTAACAATTGGGTTATCATGAAACGGTATAAATATATTCTTGCGTGCGTCCTGAGTTTGTCACTTCCGCTTATGTCTGTAGAGATCCCTGAGACTTTAGTAGGTCATCAATTTTCTGCATTTCTGAGTGTTTTTAATAGTGGTGACAAAGAACAATTCCAGAAGTTTAAAAGTCATTATAAAAACCCTGCAGAACATGATGTAGATCAAGAATTAAGATTTTTCCAATTAACAGGTGGTTTCAAATTAAAAAAGATCAATGAAGCTACTCTAAACAAACTCTCTGCTCTAGTTCAAGAGGTGAATTCAGACCAATTTGGTCGTCTTGATATGGAAGTTGAACAGGATCCTCCCTATGCAATCACTCAACTAGAAATTACAGCTGTCGAAGCACCAATAGAATTTAAGATTGAAAGAATGGCAGAAGCCCAAACAATTTCAGCTACTGAGATGAGGATAGACCAGCTAGCAAAGCAAAATCACTTTTCTGGGAGTGTGCTGGTTTCTAAAAAAGACAAAACCATCTTTGCTAAATCCGTTGGATTTTCAAATATGGAACGTAAGCTACCAAACGATATTAAAACAAAGTTCAATTTGGGCTCAATGAACAAAATGTTCACGGCTGTATCTATTGCTCAGCTTGCTCAGCAAGGAAGGCTTAATTTAAATGACACCATTGGCAAGTACCTCTTAAGTTACCGAAATATAGAAACCTCAAAAGTTACAATTCATCAACTGTTAACTCACACAGGAGGTACAGGAGATATTTTTGGCTCGGATTATGAGAAAAACCTCGAAAAATTAAATA
>JACCVN010000221.1 GCA_013698165.1 Parachlamydiaceae bacterium
GAGTATCCCCCTGAAAAAGGGGTATGGGCCTTTAGCCTAATGTCGTTAAGTTAAAGAAGGTAATCAGGCCGACTCGGCCTGATAATATTGTTGATTATTCCATCGCCATTAGTCAAGTTTTCGTTGAATCAGGCCGAGACGGCCTGATTACTTTCTTTCCGTTTCCCAAAGTCAACACATAAAGGGGTTCCATCAAAGGCTCAAGCTCGGCTGCAATCGATCAATTCAAGCCTCTGAAAACAAAGAAGTAATCTCTGCGAATCCAAAAATTTTTTTGGGCTATAGCGATTGCACAAACTTTCACCTATTTTTATGGAATTTAGGAATTATTTCCTATTATGGTGGGTTTGTAATGACTCAGTTCGCTATGGGTGGAGGAATGCAAGAATATACAACTCATTTTATCAAAAAAGCCCTCTTTGACCCTCCAATCGGCAAAGTCTATTCTGCTCCTGAATACAGTGACGCGGATTTGGATTGGGCCGATAAACAAAATTTAAATAAGAAACGCCCTATGTATCCAAGCACGGGATATAACTCGTCCGCAACTAATATATACTGCCCTTAGCTCAATCTGATAAATTTTGGCGCAGCCGAAATTTCTCAGATTGAGCTAAGGGCAGTATATATAGCAAACTGTTCTCCTGTCCTTAAAGGTTGATTTTGTTGGTCATTTCTTTTTCAAGACTTAACTCAACAGCTGCAAGTTAACCTTGAACAAGAACTCAGAGAAGTAATTATAACATTGTTTGAAGCTTTTGCTAAACAATTTAAATAAATTATATTGGTTAAAGAAGATATTTCTTGTCCCTCAGAATGTATGTTGGCCTGCTGCCAGAGACAGCAGGCCGCATCCTAATAACCATAAAGAAGGTTAATAGAAACATACTTAGATTTATTTCTTGAAAATTGACCTTCAGCGGAATAGCCATCATGTCCCATGACATAAATTCTTAATTTCCGGCCATAAGATTTATTCCATTGGTAACCAAGTGCAACCGATGTATCTAAACCCCAGTTATTATTTTCCGCATTTTTAAAGTAAGCAGCAACGTATGGAGTAGCTTCAACATCAAATGTTTTGATTTTAGCAAAATTCAAAAAATAGTTGAATCCATAGTATACCATATTTGGTTTAACTTTAAAACTTTCGTCAGAACGTAAAATTCTTGTATACCCTGCAAAAATCACACACTTGTCTACTGGTTCATATGCAAGCGATAGATCCACACCTTCCATACTTGGGTTTTTCCTATCAATTTTTGGATGTTCCAATAAAAATTCGTCTCCTAAATGAGAAGACTCATGAAACACACGCAAACGAGCTGAAAACTTATCATTTATGTAGGTAAGGGGTAATGCAACGTAATAGTCGGCATTTATTAATGACAATGATTTTGTCTTTGCCTCAAAAACCGCAAAAACGCATGCCTCAATCCCAAAATATAGCCGAGCTCCAGAATGTATTTTAAATTGATATAGTGAGAATTGATCCCCAATCGACACTGGAAGGGAACTTTTGAAAACTTTATCATAGCTTCGATATCCAGCCGAATATCCTAGAAGATGAGGCTGAGCCAACATAGTTGGGAAGAAAGGACTGTGTTCTGGTAAAAATCCACCTTCTTCAAATGGTTTATTATCGCCATACGTATCTTCTGACGCTAAATATGGAAGAGATGAGTTGTTAGGCTGATAACGACTGTTGAAGTGTATTCGGTAATAAGGACATAAATTTTCTAAATAAAATTTGATTTCGTATTCCAAATTCATAGGCCAGCTATAGATAATTATATTTTCGTTATCAATGTCAACGCCAATGTTAGCATTGGAAAAACGATCCTCTATTTTAGAATAAATATATCCCTTTGTAAAATCAGGGGTAATAGGTTGTTGCTGCGCCATGGCTAGGAATGGGATTACACAACTTAAGAAAATTATGAAAAGGTTTTTTTTCATGTAAATTTTGCCTCGTAGAAGTTTAAATTTGAAATGCAATTAACAACATGAAAAACATGCGAAAAGAGATTTTCTTATGAGAATAAGCAAAAAGCTTTGGAATTTCAGAAATAAGGCACTACTATTAATAGCGCACATTTACTTGAACTTAGGATAAGCCAACTACCAATGTTTTTGATAGGTGGCTTATTATCGTTATTCTTTGGGTTTGCAACAACCTTTTACCATAAAAGCTGCGCCTCCAATGATCATTGCTATACCGCCAAGGATGTACCACATAGTATTTTCTGTATAACGGCCAGCAACTCCTTCAACGACTTTTTCAGTTACTGACTGAGTGGAGTTTAAACCAAAGCCTAAGAGAATAATCCCTACAATTAAAGCCACCAAGCCAAGTATACGAGTAATGTCCATAAAACCTCTCTTATGATTTTTTTTGTTTTCTTGTTTAAATCGAGATTTCCAAGATCCCAGTGCCTTCAACAATATAGGTAAAGATGTATTCAATCCATTAAAATGTTCGAAATGATTCCAACCATTAATGGATATTCGAGAATTTTACGCATTATCCAAAATCTTGCATTTCAGCATACCCGATATTGATAAATTCATAAATGCATCGCACACTTATTCTGGGACCGTTTTAAGTCAATTGTTGGAGATAACAATCGTTATCTTAATTAACTCGTCAGATACATTCTCTTAACCTAACCCGTGAAAGCTAACGAACCATCCTGAAAATAACCCATGGAGCAGCAAAAGAGACTATTTGCTATTAGATGAATACACTTGGTTAAAATGTGACAATCTTCTTAAAACATTTGGCAGCATTCGGAATGTGGCTATCACAACTTATGTGAACTTGTTTTAAATGGCATAGGCATTGAATCAGTACTTAACTTCTTGTTATGCCGTCCCTTTTGGACTCAGTTTTTTTTTCGTTCTCACCCAGGCCTCCGCTCACTCCGACTTTTTGCTTCATGACTAACCACATTCATCATCCTATCAAAGTTGAGAAACAAGCATTTCATAAATCATCCAAAATTTTGCTTTTTAATATACCCGATATTTAAAAAAAACTACAATAGCATCAGACACTTATTTTAACAATTGGGTTATCATGAAACTATATAAATATATTCTTGCGTGCGTCCTGAGTTTGTCACTACCGCTTTGGTCTGTCGAGATCCCTGATACTGTAGTAGGTCATCAATTTTCTTCATTTCTTAGTGTTTTTAATAGGGTGACAAAGAACAATTCCAGAAGTTCAAAAGTCATTATAAAAACCCTTTAGAACATGATGTAGATCAAGAATTAAGATTTTTTCAATTAACAGGTGGTTTCAAATTAAAAAAGATCAATGAATCTACTCTAAACAAACTCTCTGCTCTAGTTCAAGAGGTGAATTCAGACCAATTTGGTCGTCTTGATATGGAAGTTGAACAGGATCCTC
>JACCVN010000241.1 GCA_013698165.1 Parachlamydiaceae bacterium
GTATATACTGCCCTAGGCTCAATCTGAGAAATTTGGCCTGCGCCAAAGCCTCGGGGTTGAGCTAAGGCAGTATATGTAAACCTGAAATGTACTTATTTCACGAATTCATTCGAAGCACTTTTTCGCAGGAATTAGTTTTAGGTTTGGACCATTGCCTCACTGGTTTACATCTATACGGTTAAGCTCATCCTGTCTGCTGTTAGAAAATGGGCTACACCGTCTGCATATTCTGTAGCTACAGATATTCAGGTAGCTCTGCTTCATCTACTGGTTTATATACTAAACGCAAACGCGGAGCACATTCTTGTGCTAACGAAAACAAGCGCAAGAACAGACCGTATTCCACGCGTCGATCGACGCTTAAAACAACCGTAGGAATCAGTGTAGGGTGCATTTTCTTCAATTGTCCAATCTCCTCTACCAGATGCGTCTTCAGGGAAGCCAGATCAATAATGTCTTTTTTTGAGCCGAAATAAATGACATTTTGTGCGTCCATGACAACTAACAGCTGTGTCGTCAGAGGAGTCGAATCGCGTGCGAGCTCAGGATTTTCGATGTTCAAAGATTTTAACGGTAAAATATCAGAAGTCACCACAAAGAAAATGAGCATCAAGAAAATCACATCTACAAGAGGAGTAAGATCGATAAGGTTCGGGCCGCTTTGAAGAGTTTTCTTAAATTTCATCAGTATTCCAGCACATCCTCGTCGCGGTGGATTAATAGATCGACAATTTCCTGAGAAGTTGTTTGCATCTCAAGAACAAAACCCTCTACACGGCTGACGATATAATTATAGGCAATGACTGAAGGGATCGCGACAACCAGACCTGCGGCTGTGGTGACTAGGGCATATTCCATGGCTTCTCCTATACGCATCGCTGATATATCCACAAGACCGCTAGCACGCATTTCAGAAAATGCTTGTATAAAGCCAAGCACAGTGCCTAAAAGACCTATTAGTGGGGCAATATGCGCAATGATCGAAAGAATTTTAGCATTCTTTTCTAAATGCGCAATTTCAATGAGACCTGAAATTTCCATCGCATTTTCAATTTGTTCTTTTCCACGATTATGTTTAAGCAAGCCTGCTTTAACGATATTGGAAATTGTGCCTCCAGTATTTTCACACAGGCGAATAGCTTCTACCAAATGGCCTTCTTTAATTGGCTTGCGCAAAAGCATAATGAATTTATTGGTATCGATCTCAGATTTTCTGAGATGAATAACCCTCTCAATAAATATTGTAAAACTCACAATGGAACAAATTCCAATGACAACGAGAATAATATTCCAATCTGAATTATATTGGAAAAGTGAGAGTAGGCCAAAGGACGACAACATATTAATATCCATATTCTTTATCCAGTTTAACTTTTGCCTTATGTGCCCAGTCTCCGGCTTTTTTTGCAGTCGCTTCCAGCTGCTTGCGAGCAAGCTCGGTGCGTCCTTGCAGTTCATAGACCTCTGCTCTCAGATACATCGCTTTTAGTCGCTGGCCGGAAACCGCATCGTCATTAATCACTTTAGAAAGAATTAGCATTGCTTTATCCATTTGACCAAGAGATTTGCAGCATAGGGCTTGTTGGATCCACAAATCTAACTTTTGATCTGAACTAAGAAACTTATCTTTATTGCTTTCTTCTGCGCGCGTAAAGGCTTCCCATGCCAACTCAAATTCCTTGTTGTGCATTTCAATTTTGCCGCGTTCAAAGTGAATTCTTGAGAGATAGTATCCACTTGTAATGCCTATTTCTTGATATTTACCTAAGGCCTCATCGATCAGTTTTTTTGCCTCTACAGTATTGTTGGCATTTCTGTAACCTTTAATTAGGGAGTGAAGACTCTCCTCATAAGCTTTAGGAAATGGTTCTATTTTCGTGAGGCAGCTGGCTAAAGGATGTTTTGAATCTGCGAACTCCCGAAAAATCTGTTTATACATCTCTTCAGCGTATTGGAAATAAATCTCTCGCTTAGTCCCCTGAGATTCATGACTGATAACTTGGTTTGCCACAGCGCGTTCAAGCAATGCGCGATATCGTATATTAACATAGTAAGGCATTTCATTTTCAGCAATCAGGTGTTTTTTAGACTCAAAAAGCCTTTCAACATCTGCAAAAGATTCAATCGCTTTAAGAAGATTTTTCTTTCTGATCGACCTCCCTTCAATAGTCTTGCGGTCGCGTTTGTAGTCTAGGCCTATCAGAAAATGGGCTGTAATTGTCAAAGGGCTATCAGGGAATGTTTCCAAGAAATTCTTCAAATGCTTCAGCGCTTCCTTGTCACCCTGTAGATATTCACGATAAGGATAATAATGAAAGTAAGCAGATGGAGCATGCTGCGATTGAGGATATTTCGCAAAGAGCTGATGACGATATTTTCTGATGAGCTCTGGGTCCTTACCAAGCTTTTCAGCATTTTCCGCACAATAATATAGAGCATCACCGGCATAAGGGGATTGGGGATAATGCGCAATCAGATGCAAAAAAGTCTCTTCAGATTTAACATTCGCCCCTCTGCGCAAGTAAAATGTCCCTAAAAGATTTAGGCTGTCGTCGGCAAAAGCTTCCCCTTTAGCATCTGTTACAGAATACCAAAGCGCTTTCTCGGCCACCTCTATGAATTTATCATTTCCCTCTTCATCTGCCAAACGGCAGGCGGCTTGCCCGTAGAGATAATAAATCTCTTTCTGATCGCGCATTTTTGAGAAATTTCCATTCTCAACTTTTGTCAATTCTTCAGCCACTGCAATGACAGCTAGGTTTGACTCGCGACTTCCTTCTTGCAGGAGGGCTCTCATAAACAACTTAAGCACAATTTCAGCTTCATGCTGATCAATCGCTTGTAAAAGAGGATACGCCATTCCCAATGCAGCGGCGGATCGCTTGAATGCAGCATTTGACTCTTCGGGACTTTGAGTAGTAGCACCACGAAGATATTCGTTAACCCCACGTTTATACCATCCATCAGCAAATTGAGGAGCTAGATCGGTCACTTGGGCATAAAGCTTTTCTTTGTCGGCGTAACCCCTGGTAATTTCAGCCCTCAAAAGCAAATCTTGTACTTTTGCTTCTAAACTACTAAACTCATCACGTCGACTCAAGGTTTGTTCTGCTAATTTTAAGGATTCAGGATCTTGCAGGCTATAACTCTTTGTGAGATAGCATTGTGACAGGGCCAAAAGATCGCTCTCCTTACCTCTCTCATCTATCGCCTGTTTAAAATATTTTTCTGCTTTAGCAAACATCCCACGCCTAATGTCCATTGAAGTGTTTGTGTCCTCACCTAACTTGAGGTAGCTCCAACCTGACAACACTAGAGCATCAGCGGACCAATCATTAGAAATCTGATGCTTGCGCTTTGGTAGAGATTCTTCTAAAAATTCTGTAGCCCGTAGAAAATCCCCTTTGTGAAAAGCAATTTCACCCCTTAAGTAGGCAATCTCATAACACAGGCTATTGGTATTGCCATCGGGCACCAATGGAGAGCGGGCCGAAAGCTCTGCCAAGAGCTCTTCAGAATGATCATACTCACCACTTAAAATACTAATCCGTCCAAGATACAGCTGAGAAAGAGTATAAAGTTCACTATTGCTTGCAGGCCCAAGTTGAGGAATTTTAAGGCTAAGGCTCTGGAATTCCTCCTTAGCAGGAACCAGATTCCCCATAAGAAAATGATTCAGACCTTTTTCATACTGAGCCTCAAAAAAAATAGGTACTCCTATGCTATCTGCAATCGCGGCGTGCTTAGTCAACGCACTGAATGCCAATTCATGGTTGCGTAATCGGCGGGAACTTACGGCATGCAAGTAGGCAGCTTGCATTTCAAGTTTTTTAAGATGCGGGGATAGCAATGATATGGAGGCTCTCGGACTTGCAAAAAAGCTGTTTGCACGCTCATAATCATTTTGAAAATAATAAATCTGTCCCAGCCGACAGTAGACTAAAGAATATAAATCCGCAGCATTATCGTTCACGGTATGCATATTGCCTTGCTCAATCGCCCTCAGAATTTCTTCGTATTTTAATGCCGCCGCTTCAAATAATGTGGCAGCATAAAGCTCTTCAGCTTCTTTAAAACAGTCGCGGTAAAACTTGATAAGATAGTTGTTCAAATCACTTTGATAGGAGACAATTATGGGGAAAGAGTCTCCATATACTAGGGAGGGATCTATAAAGTTTAAAAAAGCCGATAAGGCAATGATTAATTTGTTTGCAGTTTGCATCCCTCCACTATAATTGGAATTTATTGAAATAACAAGTTCTGGATTAAGGTTGGTGAGCCACCATCAGTTTCGACGCAAAGACGCTGAGGCGCAAAGCAACGCAAAGGGGCAAAGAAGAGAAGAGCAAAGAAATACAAAGAAGCAAAGAAGGAAAAAAAATAACGAAAATATTCTGGATTTCATTTTTTTGTGAAGAATATTTTGTAAGAAAATATACCGCCCTTAGCTCAATCTGAGAAATTTCGGCTGTGCCAAAGCCTCGGGGTTGAGCTCATTTAAAAGGCCCTGTATTGTATAATACAGGCTCTTTTAAATG
>JACCVN010000243.1 GCA_013698165.1 Parachlamydiaceae bacterium
CAATTAGCCCCTTTTCCTTCGTTGTTGATCCCTACTAATTCACAATCGAAAAGTTCAATGTCTTGGGGAGAAACAGAACACAAACTGGCTTAGTGATTTTGCTTCATTGCTTTAAAATCTCGATAGCTGCTTCATAAAAGCCTCACACTACTCCTATATAGAACGGAAAATAGTATTTTAGAAGGTGTCGAATTTTTTCCAAAAAATTTATAAAGAACCGAACTCACTTATCATAAATATTGGCAAAACTTTCCTTCAGATATTCTTGAGAGGAGTCTCTAAAAATAATCAATTTATTTTTTTATATCTTTGATAAAGTGGCTTATCCCCGGCATTATCAGTAAAAACGCCAAAGGAAATCCTATCTTCTGCTAAACGTACAACACGATGTTCTGAAGCTATCAGCCTTATCATGGGTGAGTTTAAACAAAAGGTCGAAAAGTACCACAGGATTTTTCCGGGTTCAATTCCCCAGTGGTTTCTAGTGCCATTTTATGCCATTTACGGACTTCCCAAATTTAGACCAGTTCCAGATCCAAATTTTTGGGAAGTTCCAAACCAATCGAATCAACCATTCGCTCATCAGAGAAGTCGAATTCTCCATGTAGATTAAAATGCTTCCAGGTCATGGTCGATCCATTACGAATTGCCTCAATCAATTCAGCCTTACGCTCCTCATTTTTCTCCGTAATAAGTTCATGCGATAGATAAAGGTAGTTCCAACAGACGATTGCATTCTTAATCAATCTTCGACAGCCTTCTGCAATCTCCTGATCCTCCTTCTCACTTTGGATAAATTCATGGCTATGGCCGAAAGAAATAGCCTGAAAATTTGTTTGATCCCTCCACTTTGTTAAGCTGTTTCTCGATTGTTTGCCTAAAAAGGTGATCGTCACGGTATTTTAAAATAAAGAGGGTCTTCGGAATCTTCCCAAACTCCTTGAGAGCTTGGTAAAGAGGGTGTTGCCGTGAGTATGAATTTAGGCGTCTAAATAACTGTGAGGCTGTCGTTAGCTTCAGCTGGATGGTCGCGATAAAGCGTAGAACTTCATCCCATAGGTCTTCGATGATTGATTCTCGGATACAGCGATCGGGTAGTATTACGCACCCTTGCTCTTCGTAGTGTTTACGGCTTTTAAAGGTACAAAGCTTCTGCCGGCTAAGGCCTCTTATTCGCGGCGCAAATTGAAAACCAAGGAGATGAGTAGCTCCAAACACAACTTCAGAATAACCATGGGTATCTGTGGAATGCACATCGCTTTTAATTACATCGTTGTGCATCAGCCCGTCAATTACATAAGCTGCTTCCCTCTCGGCAGAGCTGATCACTGTCGAATACCACATCAGTTCACGCATGTCAATAAACGTCACAACACTTACGCCTTTGTCTTTTCCCAGGTACTTGAAGGAATAATTGGCGTTTAACGAATCCACAGCTACTTCAAATTTTTGGCCGTCGCTGGAGGTGTGTAGGATGTCGGACTCTCGTCTGTATATGTTTGGCAATTGCATCCTATCGATGAATTGGATGATGCGATCGTTGGCATTCTGTATGTTTTGAAGCGAGAAATACCAGTTGACCGTATTGTTGAGCTCGTTTTCATCAATTTGTTTGGAAATTTGCGCAAGCTTACGGTGGCCTATATCACAGCCATACCCTATGATTCCGGCAAGAAAGATTTTTTTTGCCGGCTTGGCGCGTTTATATTTGAGCTGCCAATGCTCGAACTCGTCTAGAAAGTTGGTTGTATAATTTACCGTTGACAGCATCTCAAGCATTGAGATGTATTTCTGCTCAGGAAAGAAGGTTCCCAATGGCAAGCATTCAACTTCGTCCAGCTTCGGAGTAGTCACATGGTAGGTGCCATTGGCGCGAATTTTCAAATAAGGGTTCTTGCCGGATTTGAAATTATCATTTACTTTCTTATAACCAGCTGAAAGCTCATCTTCGAGTTTTTTTAAGGTGATTTTACAGTCAGTGAAGCCTTCAAGGCGGGCCCTTTGTAGATATTCGGCATGCCGTGCTATCCAATCTGCCTTGGGAATCAGATATTCATCGAAAGGCCGATATTTCTCAGAATGGATTAGATTTAAAGCGCCAGATTTGATGGCCTCGGCAACTTTAATAAAGAGAAGTGCCTTGTACAATGAGATACGGAATTTGCCATCCGAAGCAGTTAATTCGAGGCGTTCTTCGATTGTAAGAAAGTTGACTGGAGCTCCTTTATCAATGCTACCATTGTTTTTCTGATAATACTGTATAGCGTCCCATAAATGCGGTTTACTGCAATTGGATGCGAACTGCACTTGGCGTACGATATCGGCAACACGGTGCTGTAGCTTGATAGAGCGCCTCTCAAGTAGCGTAAAATAGTCCTGGCCCTGTTGCAGTTTTTCTGCGTTTTGTTTGAACTCATCTATTTGCTTTTCGACCTGTGATGGCTTGGCATTGGCTGTATTTAGCGCTGTGTCGATTAAGGCAATTTTTTGCTTATCACTAAGTTCATTATCAGAGACAATATGCCTAATCGTCGACAGTGTATCTTGGACATTCCTTTTTAGCTTATTAACGAGTGCAGAAAATGACTGATTGCGTTGTTCACGTTCATTGAAATAGGCTTCTCTCTGATCCTTCTCTACAG
>JACCVN010000245.1 GCA_013698165.1 Parachlamydiaceae bacterium
AAGCGCAGCCCTGGGTAAATAAAATTCAAGATTGCACCCCTGAAAGGGGTGCGGGAGAGCTGTCGGGTTTTTTACTAGTGACACGTTATTGCCCACACCCCTTTCAGGGGTGTAATCCTTTTATTAAGGGACCCAGGGCCGCGCTTCGCTTGCCCTGGGCTACAGGCCCATACCCCCATCTGGGGGTGTTATTTAAGGGCATAATCTTCTAATGATAAGGCTTATGCCAGTGTCTTTATACTGTCGCATTCGCGGCTTTTATTTTAGTGAGTTCAAGCATGGTGTACAGCGAGCCCGCAAACAGTGTGTTATGCAAACCATGATGTTGTCTCAAATACTCATTTGAAGAAATCCACTTAAAATGAGGGCAAAATTAACGCCCTAGCAATTGGCTACAAACCTTTACCCCCGTCCGTGAGTGTTTTTGAGGTATAATATGCGCTAAAAACAGAGTCACTAGAATTTAGTATTTTATACCCTATTAAATTTGTCGCATGGTTGCTAGAATGCTAGTTTTGAAAAAGAAGTAAGAAGACTTTCAATAATTTTAAGTGGAGTTTTAAATGATAACAAATTCAATTAATAATGTGGCTAAAAGCTGTAGCTTTTCAAAGTCTCAAAAATTTTTTATACCCCTGCATTCTTGCCGTAATATGTATCAGAGAAATGATTTATCAAATAGCATTACCGGTATTTCAAGCAATATTTTGAGTAGTTTCAGTATGAAAACTTCAATGCTGGATAATCATAAGATTTTTCTAATTGGAGAATATCATGATGACCCAAATGCTTCAAAACTATCATTAGCAGCCACATTAGAAGCCGCTGAAGGTCGTATTGCCTATTTCCATGAGGGTGTTCCAAAGGAACATCCGTATGAAAAACTATATATCAACAATTTTTGCCATCGGCCTTTGCTCGGGGGGATTAGATTACAAGATTTAGATGTATTTGAAACAGGGCACAATTATGGGTTAGAAAATATGAAATATTTTTTACCTCAATTACTAGCTATCTATTACCGCAAACTTAAGATTGGCAATGAACTATTTGTAGATGCCATCTTGTCTGACATACTTCATATTACTGAATTGCAGGGGCCTGTAAAAGAGCTTTCTATAAAAGTTGACAAAATAGGGGATGGGATTTTTTCTATGCTTTTGCGATCCTTTAACAATAAGTCAAGTACAAGCGTCATCACATCTCAAGAGCTTTATCTACTAAAACCTTTGGTTCAGGATATTCAGATACTAGTCGATTCGACAAATTTTGAGGGATGCATGGTTCCGGCAGATGAATTTTTCAAAATAAAAAATATTGTAAGTCATCATGAACTTGAGGACTGGGCGCTGTTAGTTAAAGGGCTACTCCTTCAACTTGTTAGTGATCTACGGGTCAAAGGGTTTTTAGCTCCTGATCTAGATGCATCGTATCAAGAGCTAATTTCTGCACCAAAAAACGACCTTATATATTATTCTTGGCATGAGATAAGTCTTAGGCCAAGGGATGAAATTTTTGTAGACCGACTGTGTGAAATTGTCCCTCAACTACCTCCAGGACTTGATGTCGTTGTAAGTATCGGTAAAAACCATTTGAAAGGAGTCGCAAAACTATTGGAACAGTTAGAAAGTAAATTACCTTTCGAGACACTATTGCCATCCCTATTGACCCAGCACCTTAACAAGGAAAAGTCTAATGGAAAAAGTCAACCTGAATGAAAAGTTTAAATTATTTTCGGACCATTGGAGTCCCAGAATCGTGGGTGAATTAAATGGGCAATACGTTAAGCTCGCTAAATTTAAAGGCGAATTTACCTGGCATCATCATGAGCATGAAGATGAGTTATTTTTAGTTGTTAAGGGGCGTTTATTAATAAAATTTCGCGATAAGGATGTGTGGTTAGATGAGGGCGAAATGATTGTTGTCCCAGCAAAAGTAGAGCACATGCCCGTCGCTCAAGAGGAAGTGCACGTTCTACTTTTCGAGCCCAAATCCACATTAAATACCGGAAATATAATCGATGAAAAAACAAAAATAGATCTCGAAAAAGTATGAACGTAAACTTAATGTCATTCGGATTCAAGCTCATTCCCCACCGAAAGGGGTTTTAGCGAATATATACTTCTCTTTTAAATGCAAATTTAGGATTTAAAAAAATTTAGGTAAAGATAAGGCTTATGCCACTGGCTATATGTTGCTGCAGGCATTCGTAGCTTTATTTTGTGCAGTTTTTATTCCTGGGCTTTTTAGCTATTATAATAAACTGTCAAATTTTGTTCTTCAAAACTATGTGGATTTTGCCCAAATGGGCTAATTTATATTGCATTATGCCCCAAAAAGCCCCAAGAGGGGCTAATTG
>JACCVN010000281.1 GCA_013698165.1 Parachlamydiaceae bacterium
GGCTTTACGCGCAGCTTCACGGGCTTGAGCTGCAAGCTGGGCTTTATCAGAGATCATTTTAGCGATTGAAGGATTTTCATCTAAAAAGGTCGTCAGTTTTTCACCAACAATTTGTTGTACACATGAGCCCACATCGCTATTACCAAGACGCTGTTTTGTTTGGCCTTCAAATTGAGGGTTGGCAACTTTGACCGAGATGACCGCCGTTAAGCCTTCACGCATATCCTCGCCGGTGGTTTGCACCTTGTCACTTGCTCTCTGGTTGCTATGACTCTTAATGTAGTTGTTCAAAACACGTGTTAAAGCTGTTGAAAAGCCTGTTAAATGGGTACCGCCGTGCCTAGTGGCAATGTTGTTGACATAGCAATAGATCGTTTCAGTGTATGTGTCATTCCATTGTAGTGCGATTTCAATTTCAATTGGCCCATCATCGCCGTCACGCATTCCGCTAAAATAGACAGGGTTTGGAAATAATGGTTTTTTATTTTCATTTAGATATGTGACAAAAGAGCCTAGGCCGCCGCTGTAATTGAAATTGACATCCTCTTTATCTGCATTGCGCTCATCAACGAAATAGATATTGATGCCCTTGTTCAAGAAAGCAAGTTCGCGAAGGCGATTTGTTAGAATATCGTAATCAAACTCTCGGACTGTCATGATCGTATCGTCGGGCCAGAATGTGAGTTTAGTCCCTCGTTTGGTCGTCTCTCCGACAACTGCCAACTGGCGGCTCACTTTACCTTTGCTGAATTCGATTTCATAAATGTGGCCATTTTTAAAAACTTGAACGATAAGTTTTTTGGAAAGCGCGCAAACACAGGAAACACCCACGCCATGGAGACCGCCAGAAACCTTATATGTGTCCTTGTCAAATTTACCGCCCGCATGCAATACAGTCATGACAACTTCTATGGCAGATACATCGTGACCACGCTTGATCGATTCTTTTTCATGCTTTTCAACTGGAATACCGCGACCATTATCTTCAATGGTTGCAGAACCGTCATTGTGCAGCTTGACCCAGATAGCGCTACAAAATCCTGCCATGGCCTCGTCGATACAGTTGTCGACAGCTTCATAGACTAATTGATGAAGGCCATTGCTGCCGGTATCTCCGATATACATGCCGGGGCGCTCCCGTACTGCCTGGAGGCCCTCTAAAACGGTAATCGAGCTGGCATTGTATTCCTTTTCGAATACCTTTGGCTTTTCTGAATCTAATGTGTCATTAGTCATCTAGCGATCCTACAATTGTTTTGTTTAGATAGTGGAAAATATTTTTTGTCCACTTTCTTACCCGATGCGGAACATAATGTTCCGAAACTGGACCTGGGGAAATTTAATCTTCAAACTATTAATAATTCTTGGCTTATCGTGTATCAGCAAGCTGTGTAAAGTTGAATTTTTAACTTTGACGGTCAGAACCCCCTCGTGAAAGGAAAGAGCTGAAGTCATTCCTGCCAATTGCTGCCCGATCACCTCTGGCCATGCTGCTAAAATTAAGTCTGGACGTCTATGGTGCATCCCTTCAAGGGACGAAAGCTGTTGCGGCAGCAAATCGCTAAGCCTACGCGTTGTAATTGCCGTATTACTGCTATTTTTTTTTGTGCGGCGAAAGGTGTTCATATCGACCATTGTAAGAAGTATTATACCATAAAATATGCGATTGAGCAAGCTCTTTCGGTCACTTTTTTGGCAGAAATTGATAACCAAGTTGCTTTTGAATTTTATGGTAAGAACGGTATGGATATTAACGACGAAAAGAAGGAAAAAAGATAATCTTTACATTGCTATTGTCATTTTTTTTGTTTTAATGTCCTTATCGAAGTTATTCTTACCGTCCTTCTTGCCGATAAAAATTAATAATTAAATAACAAATACTGTATAACTTGTCTATATTTGTAGCTTTTTTTAAAGTGTTAAGTTAGAATTGCTCTATAAGCACTTTAATTATTAATAATAACACATATGCTATGAATATTCAAAAAGATGAAATAAAACCCGCACCGGCCGGATTGCAAGCAGGGTACAAGCCACTGCCAACTGGAAAACTTCTGGATGTCTCTATGATCGATACTATAAAAAGAATCGTTTCTAGTAGTCTGAGCTTAGTCTTAGAACTGGCTGTAGTCATCTTGGCGACCATTGTTTATCCTTTTGCCGCGGTGAATTATAATCCAAAGCAACTGCCGCCAACATGTAAAAAAGTCACTATTTTGGTGCATGGATTTTTACATAATAATACAGCCTGGATGTACCTTAAGCATCGTTTTGAGAAACATCCGGAGCTAGGAACCATTTTTACTATAAATTTAGGGCATCCATTTCAGTCCATTGAAGACTATACCGAAAAATTAAAAGAGCAAAT
>JACCVN010000283.1 GCA_013698165.1 Parachlamydiaceae bacterium
AAATTACTTATGGCATACAAGCACTAAGGTTTAACTTTTACCTTGCTGACCTCTTATTATTCCTAGCTAATGTAATGTCTGGGAATTCTGTTTTAACGAAAAATGTAATTTTTTGAATTCTTTTGCCTAGATTATAACGATATTAAACTTCAGACGCCAGACTATAGAGAAGAAGGAAAATCAGGAGCCAAGCATCTCTAAAGATTGATACAAAAAGAAATATGTCCTTATCCAAGTGCAAAGGTTTTGAATGCGTTGTCGTCCCTTGCAGAATTACCTCGGATGTTGTTTATTTAAAGCTCTAGTATGCTATTAAGCATGTCGTATAAGATTACAAACGCTCTTTAAGAGATTTCCTTAAGGCATTATCCTCAATTACTAATGCCATAGTTTTATGTATTAAATCTCTAACAAAAAGAGAAACTTTTGGGTCGTTGCTTTCTAATATTTCTTGGAAAGCTTGTTTTCCATTATTAATATCATGTGCCATTTCACCTTGATCTATTTTTGTCATATAAAATAAAGCTGCTGCGAGCGAATGGGGCTTTAGATTTAAGGTGTTAAGTAATTGAATATGATCACCGCCAATTGCATCTAAAAGTTGACTGTCCCCGGCTATATTCGCAAATATAGCGTTAGCGATATCTTGAGGATCATTAGGTTCTTCTTTCGCAGTAAGTCTTTTTACTCCATCTTCTTCTACAGCATCAGTGAAGGCTCGAAACAACTGTCCCATAGTTGCATTTGCAACTTTAGTATTTAATAATTTCTTTTCAGTTATAATAAGCTCCTCCTTGCTCTTTTCAGTTGTAATTAGCTCCTCCTTGATATCGACCATTTGAGATCCGATTGATGCGATTTCTTCTTTAATTCGGGCGTGATCCTCTTTAAGAACTGTTGCACTTTTATTATAATTATAGAATTGTTTGGTGCTCTCAGCAAACTTAGTTTCAAGTTTTTCTAGATCTTTCATATCTTCATCTTTAAGTTTTTTCTTCACGTCTCTTTTTTCTCTCAAATCTTTTAATCTTGATTCAGGTTCATGTTTAGTTTCAAATTTGGGTTTGTTAAGGCTAATGGCTTCATTATCTAAGAGACTTAAATGAAGTGTATTTTGTTGTTTATTTAAATTTTTCAATTCTTGGGTCAAAGTTTCAATTTTATTATCTAATTTTGCAATCTCTTTTTCTTCATTTGTTAATTCCACAGATTCAGCTTGTTCATTTAATGAGGACTTTATATCTTTGGTTACTGTAGCGGAATCCTTTGAAAATTGAGAAATTCCAATTAGATCTGCAATTCCCAAATCGAGTTGAGCAAGCTTGATCTGACTATCAAGACGAGAAGCTAAGGGCTCTTCTAATATCGATTCCCTTTGCTTGTTCAGATCTTCTAATGTTAACTTCGCATTACTTAGTAATGTTACGTCATTATTTCGAAGCGTAGGAGGGTATTGTTCATCTTGGTTTAATGTATTAACTATAGCAACTCTTTCTTGATTTAAAACATTAAATTTTGTCTCTATTTTGCTTTTCATAGTTACATTACGGTCTAGTTCATCATTATATACGTCCAAGAATTTACTTTCAGTTTCTCTTATTTTCTTCGCTTGATCAAGTTGAGTGGAAATTTCTTTATTTTCGGGATCGCTTTTGGATTTTTCTTCAAGTTCCTTTATAGCTCTTGTGGAAGTTTTAACATTTTCTTGTGCATTATTAATTTTATCTCTGTAAAAAGAAATCTTTTCATTTACTTCCATTAAACTTAATTTGGCATTAGGGCTATGCTCTTTAACTCCTAAATCCACTTGCCGAGTATCGATTTTTTTTACACCAGCGGCATTGTTATCAGCGATTGAAACTTCTGAGACTTCCTTAGCAGTGTTTTCCTTATTAACCTCCTCTGCCTTTTCTTTATCCTTAATTTGGGGTTGATTCCCTTTCGCCGATAGAGTCATTCCTATCCCCCCTCCTGCAGCTACTGTCACTAATACCAATCCAAATAGAATCGCCGCCAGGGGAAGTAATCCGAGTTGTCCTCCGGGAGAAGCTGCAATTGCGACAAATGCAATTACACAAATAGCAATAACAGTCACTAAAATGGCAATCTTTATGACTTTTTCATG
>JACCVN010000299.1 GCA_013698165.1 Parachlamydiaceae bacterium
ACATCGACCAAGCTCAAAAAGAAGCTAGTACACTGTCAAGGTAGAATTTTCGACTATTTCTAGCGTGAAAGCTCCCGTGGTTTGTCGATCGTAAAAGGGATTGTATTAGTCAATACAGCCCCTTTACGATCGGCAAACCAAGGGGCTTTGACGCAGAAATAGTCGAAAATTCTACCTTGACAGTGTGCTAGGGCAAAAGGTCGAAAGATTGATGACAAACACTTCAAGCAGATTAAAAAGGATTTTCGCAAAGAGGATAAAAAGCATAAGCACCGAGCTGTTTGGTTCGCTCAATGCGCTGAGGTGATATTCCATATTCGACGGTAGAAGCTGATATTCGCTTTGATATGAATTATGCAATAGCAAAAGGTACTCATGGCAATCAAGAGAAGCGTTTTGCAACGAAGTGTATCGAGTTGGTTTGGCAAAGGAAGAGGTCATAGTTCGTCTCAGTCCTCACGATCGTTTTTTAATCATTTATCGTCTCAAATTACCAAATCACATCATGATCCTCCATCAAAGGCTCAAGCTCGGCTGCAATCGATCACTTCAAGCCTTGAAAGAGTGCTCCCGCTTCCTGGTTGAAATTCAAAATGCCATTGAATTTCCTATCCTTTAAAATGATTTAAAAGTTGGCTTTTGTCTTATTGGATCATCCAGATGTCTTATTGGATCATCCAGAAAAATCTTAGCCACCCGATTCTGGAAAAACAGATGTTGATGAAAAATTCAATCTAATTGGCTGATATTTATTTATATCTCATTTTTCTTCCCATTTTAAAAATAAGGTGTCATGTTTTAAGCAAAAAACATGACACCTTACTTTTTCATATATTATTTTCATTTTGACTAAGAATATGAGATAATTTTAATGGGCCCAAATCAAAGCCAATGATTTAATAAAAATGGAAACAAGACGAGCAACTTGTCCTGAAAAAGAAGTAGAGGTTATTTCTTTCCAGAAGATCAGATGTAGGGTAGAACTCTTCATTGTTTATGATTTTTCCTGTATCCCTAGAGAAAGTTTTATATTTTTCACCTAAAAGGCCTTTATTGAGATTCGGATCTCCATCTACCCTTGGCAGCTGCCGCTGACCTCAGTTCCGCACCGTAAAATATCAATTGGATCATCGGTCTCTACAACAATTTCTCGTCTTACAGTAACCGTTGCGTTAACCTCTTTGATTTCTATAATTTTACCGTCAAGGTCATTGCGGCTCCTCAATGCTCGCAATACTAGTGAACGCCTCTTTAAAAGGTTGGAACAATTCCAAAATGAAACATCAGCAGAAAAAATTTTATACTTATTATATGTAGAGCAGAATAGCAAATATACGAGAACGGATGTTAACGGGCGGAAAGAGTTATATGCCGACAAGCTGAGCCTCGATTATGTAGTAGCGCAGCTGAAGAACTTTGAAAAGGCTTTGGACCCCGCTTTACACCTTCAGAAAAGCTGCTGAACATGCAAGCCAAAGGGGAACGATTTTATTGAGTCCCTGCTTGCGTGCCGCTATCTTGACCCTATATTGGTACTTTGGTATAATATGTAATGTATACGTTTGATGTATACAATCATTTTACGAGGAAAATATGCATAGAACACAGGTCTATCTAACTGCCAAAGAAAGAGAGGGTCTTATAGCCTTAGCAAGAGAAACAGGTGCACAACAAAGTTCACTTATACGCGAGGCAATCGACCAGTTTATTGAAGGAAAGAAGTTAGCAAAGAAAAGAAAGGGCCATGCTTTAAAATCGGCAGCAGGAATGTGGGCAGATCGGAATGATTTACCTGATTTGAAAGTATTAAGAAAAGAATTTGACAGGGAATTTTAACTTGGCGTTTGACAAATTGTTGGTAGATACCGATGTAATTATCGACTACTTACGGGGCAATCCTAAAGCCGTTAGCTATTTATACGATGTACAAGTTAAACATATGTGCTATGTTTCAACAATCACAATTGCTGAGCTCTATAGTGGGGTAAGAGAAGGGAATGAAAGGCACTTGTTGGAAGACTTTACTAAGGAATTTCATATAGCTATTTTGAACGAAACATTGGCGGAAAGAGCAGGCGTGTTCCGCAGAGATTATGGAAAAAGCCATGGAGTGGGTTTGGTCGACTGCATCATCGCGGCAACGGCAGAAAGTCTCGGTTCCATATTAATCACACTCAATTCGAAACATTTTCCAATGCTCAAAAAAGTGAAGGTGCCTTACCAAAAATAATTCTTGGTGGAGATGGCTAACCAACATTCGTATGCATTTATTTTAAAAGATAAATGAAAAACTGCTGGAACTCTATTCTGTTTTTGTATTGATAACTTATCGAGATACATGTGAGTATACCAGTAAAAATGTAGAAATCAGGAGTAAATTATGCATCCGTCTGATCCTTCTGGACCAAATCCAAGAACATCTAAACCCTATTCAGCATGTGATGACATTGCGGATTCTTACAACACACTGAATCTCACGACAAAGCATACTGTAGAACCCTATGGTGGTAAAAAGTATACATGGATTGATGAAGAACCGTCTTTTCAAGTCAACTGCACTTGTAATCGCTCTACATTGGTTATGGAGTATTAACCGTAGAACCTCGTGTGGCGAAAAATTCATTTGGTCCGATAGTATTTCGAAAAGGTGGGATCACGGTCAACACTCCTAACTATTCGACAGCCTATATACAAAGCCCATTAGGATTATCTAACTTTGTAGTGCTTCTTCCCACTCAATCGGGAGACCTTTTCGGATCAAAGAACAATAAGAGCTAATTGCAAAAGTATTTGAGCGCTCTAGAATCGATTTTTATCAATCTCCATGTTTCCTCGGCATTCTGCATTAAATTTTATAGTTAACATTATAGAGCAAAGCTATTCTAAGCCAATGTTAAATGCCATATTCTTAATTCTTTTTTTTGATATTTCTGTTGAGTTTTATTTTTTGTCATGCTATATAATTAGTGTGAAATGCTGTTGATTATGCTGGCAATATCAACCGGATGTGTTGCGGTAATAAACAAAAAAAATATTTACAAAATAAACTGTTAACTAAATTAGTAGGTGTTATCATAACATTAAGTATATTGAGGTAGGTAAAGTTTAGGGAGCCACCACCAATTAAACGGAAAAGCGCTAAGAAGGAAGGATCTTTTTTAATTTCCATTTTGGATTTAAGAGTACAATAAGTCCATATGCAAAAAGGAAGGCTAATATGGCATCAATAGAGCTAGTATATTTTATCGCTATATATGATGAATAGATAACTAATAAAATGATTGATATTTTATAGACCAGAGGAATTGGTGTGCTATCTGAAATTTTGGGAGTGCGAAAGAATACAGTATGTTTATTAAATATAATTTGCTTAAAAGATTGTAGAACACCTGCGAAATTAACTGGTAAAAGTACCATATTTAAAGATAGCACTCTAAATAGATCACTATACTTGTAACCACATTGCTTTAAATCTCTGGCATAAAGAAATAGGTACGGAATTGTTAGAAGTAATGCCTCTAATGGAAAATCACCAAGTGTAAAGGGAGAAACTTGCATTAATAAAGTGCTAAACAAAATCGATGGCATTGAAAGTAAATAATGAACACGAAATAAACTTTCTTTTAAAATTCTTATTTTCTTTGGACTCTTTATAAAGTATGCCAAAGCCTTAGGCAAAATAATTAAGCCTCCATTTGCCCATCTCTTTCTTTGAATAATTAATGATCCAAAATCTGGAGGGGTTGCACTGTAAGAAAGCCTTTCAGGATAATTATATAATTTCCAACCTTTGGCTGCTAAATCAATACTACTTTCTGTGTCTTCAATCACAGTGCGATCTTGAATATATCTACAGATTAAAAATCCATTTTCTAATCTTTGCTCTAAAATGTCATCAAGAGCACTTTTTCTGATTAATGCGTTAGCACCCACCCAAAAGGTAGCACCAAAATAAGTAAATCCTTGATGCATATTATATTGTACATCGGTGGCAGCACCGGCGATTCTTTCTAGTAAACCTGGTGCTTTAGGGTATGCGCTGTAAGGTGTTTGGATCACTGCTGTATTTTGAAAATAAGATTTTTCCATCTCAAATATTAGCCTAGAGCCATAATCATAAGTTAAGATACTATCAGCATCTAAGATAGAAATATAAATAGCGTTTTGAAAATAAAAAGAAGATTCATTTGAGGCACATTCATTTATGTAAATTTTTCCATCTTTGTTACCTTCTTTAAGGTGCTTGCCAAGTAGACCCAGGTAACTATTAATGTTCATTGATTTATTTGACGCGTGCGAAAGATTTGCGTATTGTTTTCTTTCAAATGAACTTAATTCAACATTAAAAATTCCTAAAATTGTTATATACTCTGATTTTAATTCCTTAATTTCCAACTTTCTTGTTTTTAAGCTTTCAAGAATTGATTTTAGGTTTAAGATTCTTTTAGTAAATGTCAACTCAATAAATTTTTTATCTGCATGCCCTTTTATTTCGTAGAGCAAAGCTTGATTTTCAAAAAATAAAATAATATTTTCGTAAATGGAAATTAAATAAGAAGTTTCATCAATTATGCTAATAGTCTTATGGGTTAGCCTTTGCTGAAAATCAATTTCTAGTTCCATATACTTTGTATATTCTGATTTAAAAAGATTATTCAATTCATTTACAAGATTTCTTGTTTCATTGAGTATTGGACAGGAAGGAGGATTGTCAATTAAAAGTACAACTCTCCTATTTGGATAATTTTGTAAAGCTGCGGAAAGTAGTGATTGTCTTATTACTTGAATCTCTTCCTTATATGAGGGGACTAGGATTAATAAAGATGGTGTCTCTTTTAATAAAAAGGAATTAAGCTCGCTTTTATTAGTAGGCTTATGTTTGAATAACCTTTTAAAGTACCCATATCGTGAAAAAGAATAAACAATATTTCCATAAGTTAAAAAAAATGTAAATAAGGAAACACCAAAAATTCCAACTATGTCCAAACAATGATCTCCAGAGAACATTGATCCAGCCATGTTCAATAATTTGTACATGACTAAAAAGAAGCCGGTCAGAACTGCTGTTGATGCTATTATATTTAAATAAAATTCTTTAGTGTAGCAAATATTTTTACAGTTCATTTTATTTTATCTTTATTTTATGTAATTAAAGAATCCATTATAATCAAACATAGTTGTTTTGTCAATAACTATAATTCGTTATATGCCGCCAATTTAGAAATGGCCCCTTTTTCACAAGATAGAAATGGCCTCTTTTTCATTATAATATTATACGCAAATATCGTGTTCTACAATAACGCCGAAAAAAGAGATTTCATCATCTTTTTCCGGCCTATCTTCTTTTCGGCTTATCTTATTTTCTTCGGCCTATCTTTTTTGTCTTTAATTAACATCTTATTATCTCGTTTAATATGTTTCTAACCATTAAGTGTCCCTTTTCGCGTACTAAATCATTCCAGTCCGAATAATCGCTTATCGCCGGAAACCCTGTAAAATCTGGGATAGCAACTGTGCAGTTAGTTTCTACTCGGCTCTTTACTAAAAATGCTGCCTGTACCCCTTTGTTCACCTCTAAATGGCGATCATTGTCCGCTAAGACAATAATCCGACTGTTAGGATAATTGCTCCGTAATATCATTGCCACTTGTTCAAGATTGTTTGAGCTGATCGCGGTTACTGCCGGAATGCCCATTACCTCATAACATGTAGCTGCAACCACGTATGATTCAGTAAGTGCTATCGGCTGTCCGTTAACAAAAGGTTGCAGGATGTGAAATAATCCTCTTGTCTTGATGTTTTTTGGCATCCGTTTTGTTCCATCAGAATTTAAAAGTTGGTAGCTCCAAAGTTTGTTGTCTCCATCACGTAAAGGAACGATTGCCACGCGTCCATATGCGTTATTTCGAAATCGAATTCCATAATATCCGACTGATTTTTTTCTTAAATAGTCAGATTCGCCTGTTCGGTCTGAATATTCCCAGAAGAGTTCAGACTTTTTAGTCGATTCAACATCTATCGGCCTACTCATCTCTCTTAATGATACCATTCCGTTATTGTCAGCATCTTTAGGTAAGCCATAAGTTTTATAGGTTTTGACTTCTCCTCCTTGGCAGCGACACCAGGTAGCTAATCCCAACATGCCGTTATTTAATAAGGATTGAGTTGTTTTATAGCTCAATTCCCCTCTACCTTCGATCTGTCCTTGAATTTGACAACGAATAAAGTCTGCATTAATTTTTAACTCACTTACATTCAACCCATTTGATAACAAAAAGTTAAGGTGAGCTTTTATTTGCTGTTCCAAAGTCATGTAGCTCATAAAGCCCCCTCCTTTTCAAGACGCTCATTCCGTATTTCTTCATTTTCCTCTCTGGCCAACTTCCTGCGTTCTCCTAAACGTGCGTCTAATAGGCTTTTTTCATTTTTAGTTAGAAGTTCCTCTCTTTCGTGATACCCTCGATCTCTAACTTGTTTGGAAAATGTCGCATACCTCCTTAGTCTTTGACTTTGGTAGAACCTTTTGCGTTTATTCGTTGCATCTGTTGTTTTGAAATCGGTGAACTTTATGACCTTGGGTAGAGAAACAGGCAGGGACTCATTATTTCCTTTAATTTGAATTTTTTTTCCCCGATGTTCCAAATAAATTTCACCTTTCATCGTTTCTATAACGTCTATTTTTGTGTTCCTGAGATGGTTTGATTCTTTATCGGCATGGATTTGGTAAATTTTATTATCGAAATTTACTTCAAGATTCTTAGAAACAATTCGCTGATATTTATTGCAAAGGATGTACTTTAATGCTTTATTGTTTTTTAATGGCAAATGGGCGTTGTGAGGGTTGGCGGGCGCTATACCGTATTTAAGATTATGTTTTGCAAGGTAGGTCGGGAAATAGGCGTTTCCCTCATCTATTGTAGAGATGTTATTTAACCTCATCTCACGAATCAAGCGATCTTGAAGTGTTTTAAAAGCTCTTTCAACGCGCCCTTTTGCTTGAGGTGAATGAGCATAAATAATTTCTATTCCCAATTCTTTCATTGCTCTACCGAATTGAGTTAGATTCTTTTTCTTTCCTTGGTTAACCTTAAATGTCCCCCGCTTATCGCAATAAATGCTCAGCGGCAGACCTTTTTCTCTAAAGTACATTTCAAAAACTGTGAAATATCCTTTTGTTGTTTCTTCGAGTTCGAAGTATCCTTTTATGATTTCAGAAGTGGCGTCATCAATAATGATATAAAGATGGCATCTTGGGCCGCGATCCTCAAACCATAAATGATCCGAGGCATCTGTTTGTACTAGCTCTCCTACACATAAGCGCCTGCTCCTTCGCTGATGAACAACACCCTTTCCCTTTCGAGGAAACCAGATTTTGTACTCAATCATTATCAACCGAATTGTTTCAGAGGAAAACATGATGCCATGGTGCTCTCTCAACATCTCAGTCGCAAATTCAGGCTTGAAATCAGGGTATTTCCGAGTAATAATCTGGGCAATTTCGCTCCGATGCTTATCCGGAATTTTTCGGTTACTTGGTACACCTCTTTTTTTTGAAATCAAACCCTTTACTCCAAAGGCTCTATACTCTTTCCAAAGTCTTTTGGTCTGCCTGTAACTTAACTGTAGTAGCTCCGCAGCGGTAATAAGTGTAATAGACTTGTTTTTAACGTGTTCTAAATAGTGATGTATTTTACTTTCATTTGAATTCATAAAAATATCCCCCATTAAACCCTCCTTAGGTTGTCTTTTTTCAAAAACAAACTAACAGATTTTTTCTTCAAAAGGGGACATTTCTATATTGGCGAAAGGGGACATTTTCACGTTGGCGGGACAGAGATTCCACAGGGTGTTTTGATTAAAATTTCTTGATAGAAATTTGTTTTTGAGTCTTAGTATTTGTCTCACATAAACCATGGAGATAAATGTGAACTCAAAGGTCAAAGACGAACCCTACACGGATGAATCAAAAAATAATGATCTAGAGCAATTTAAAAGCCGTTTAGAAGAATTAAGCCAGAATGTCCAAGATCCTCGTGTAAATGACAACAAAAAACATAGCCTATTTACACTTATATCGATAATCTTCTGCGCTATTGTAGGAGGCGCAAACAGCATTAATTCTATTCATCGCTATGCAACTTCTAAAGAAAAATGGTTATTGTTATGGCTGGACTTAGAAGGTGGTATTCCTTCGTACGACACTTTCTGGTGGTTACTTATTCGGCTTGACCCATCTCAAACTGAATGCCTTTTTCGTAAGTGGTCCTCTTCACTTTCTAAAGACGAGGTTGAAGACCTGATCGCGATTGATGGTAAACGTCTCAAGGGTGCATCAAACAAAAAAAATCAACCGAGTTCTATCCTTCATATGGTTTCCGCCTGGTCTTCCGGAAAAGGTCTCATACTTGGGCAGTTAAAAACGGAAACTAAGTCAAATGAGATAACAGCTATTCCAGAACTTCTTCAAAGTATTGATGTTAAGGGTGCAACGATCACGATTGATGCGATGGGATGTCAAAAGGAGATTGCAAAGGTTATCATTGAAAAGGACGCTGACTATGTTCTGATGGTAAAAGAAAACCACCCCACTTTACATGATGAAATCCAAAATTATTTTGAACAAGCCAATAATATTAATTTTGAAGGAGTTTCGTACGACTCATTTAAGAAAGAAGAAAAAGGGCATGGCCGCAAGGAACGAAGAGAAGTTTACGTAACAGATGACATTGATTGGCTGCCAATGAGGGAAGAATGGAAAGGTCTAAAAAGCATAGTAATGGTGAAAAGTTTTCGAACAATTGGAAAGATAACTAGTGAAGAGAATAGGTACTATATATCATCAACACTTCCGATAGCTGAAAAAATAGCAAGGGCGATACGTAGCCATTGGGGAATTGAAAATAAGGTGCATTGGGTCTTAGATGTAGATTTTCAAGAAGATTTGTCTCAGTTATCAACGGGACACGCAGCAGAAAACTTTTCAATACTGAGAAGATTAAGTCTAAACGTTATACGACTAGATCCAGATAAAAAGAAAAGCCTAAGAGGCAGACGAGAGATGGCTGGTTGGGATGACGATTATATGGCCTATTTACTTGGATTAGCAACTGTCAATAAATTTTAATCAAAACGCCCTGATCCTTCCCATGGCGTAAGAGTGTTTTTTCAGCCTTTTTAAGCTCTTCTATACCTGACTCAAATGCATCTATACTCCCCTTAGCTCAATCTGAGAGCTTTGGTGCAGCCGAAATTTCTCAGATTGAGCAAAGGACGGTATATGTTCATATTCGTCCATTCCGTCCCTTGTTTGATTTGTCTTTTATCTTCATCCTCTAATGTGATAAAATCCTCTATATGAAATACCCTCTCCAAGTTATAAAGCTTATTGAAGTTCTTAAAAAACTGCCTGGCGTAGGTAGTAAAAGTGCCGAACGCTTTGCTTTTCAGATGATTCTATGGAAAAAATCTGATTTGTCAAGTATGGCGGAAATTATCTCTGCAACAGCTGACAAACTTCGCCTATGCTCTACCTGCGGGTGTCTTGCTGATGAAACGCATTGCCGGTTTTGCGAAGAAAGTCGAGCTGCGTCAAGAGCAATCTGTGTGATAGCCTCCTTACGCGATGCCTATATTATTGAAGAAACTAAAGAATTTAAGGGCTTTTATCATGTGATTGGCGGACTTCTCTCCCCTATTGATGGTCATGGTCCGGAACGTCTTGAAATTGAAAAACTTAGAAAAAGAATCATCGCTTCAAAAATTCAGGAGTTAGTGATCGCTCTAGACTCTACCCTTGAAGGAGATGCGACAGCATTATTTCTAAAAAGCGCTCTCAGCGATCTGCCGATTAAAATCTCACGACTCGCTTTTGGCATGCCCCTTGGGAGTTCCTTGGACTACGTCGATGGTGGTACCTTAGCACGCGCCTTTTCAGCACGCTCTGCCTACTGATTATGCGGCCTGCTGCGTCTCGCATCAGTCGTCAGACCAGCTTGATAATACAAATGTACTGATGAAAAGTTTCACTCTAAAAGCTTATCCCCGCTGCGAGACGCAGCAGGCTACGTAGCCTGAGTAGAAGCCCCCGAAATAAAGATACTTGCCATTTTAGTTTGCCTCACCTATGATAAAGGCTTTTTCGGCCTTGTTCACCCAAGTACACCGAAAGGCTAAACATGGCCGCTTTCATACCGAGGATCTATGAATTACAAATCCCCTTTTCTTTTACTTATTGTTTTGGTGTTATCCTTTACAAGCCTTTCTGCGGAAACTGTTCAATATGATCATCAACAGATTGAAAAATTTGATATTGTTATTGAGCAATTTTCTAGTGTTTCCTCCTGCGATGTCAAATCGATTAGAGCCCGCCTAAAGACTAAAGAGGGTGATATATTTTCCCAAATTGACTTTGATAATGACCTTAAAAATTTGGCTAAAGATTTCCACCGCATTGATCCAAACCTTCAGTCGATCAATGGTAAGATGCATGTTTCTTTAAAGATATGGCCGCGGCCAACCATTCGATCCATCACATGGCAAGGGAATACCCACATGGGTGAGAAAGTGTTGTTAACCGAACTCGGCATCAAGTGCAGTTCCCCTTTTGACAGGCTTTCCTTTAACAAAGCATTTCATAAACTCAAAGCGTATTACATTAAAAATGGATTCTTTGAAGCTGAACTGGATTATGAGGAGTCATTAGACACATGCTCAAATGAAGTTGACATTGTCGTGACAATTAATGAAGGCCGCGCAGGGCACATCAATGAAATCATCTTCGAAGGCTTTACTGAAGGGGAAAAATGCGAACTCTTAGATATGCTTGTCACAAAAGAATACAATGCTCTTTTCAGCTGGTATACGAATGAAGGAATTTATCACGAAGAGGCTATCCAGCAAGACCAATTCATGATCATTAACTATCTCCAAAATGAGGGATATGCCGATGCAAAAGTTGATATCAGCATCGTGGAAACAAAAGTTAATCGCATCAACATCTACATCAAAGCGACTAAAGGACAACACTATACAATCTGCGGAGTAACCTTTAAAGGCAATAAGATCTTTTCTGATGAAGAGATCTCAAATGTGATCCTCCTAGAATCAGGCAGCAGCTATTCACCGGAAAAGATTCGTGAAACGGTCCTCAGAATCTCAGATCTCTATGGGCGTCGTGGCTATATCGATGCGTTCGTGGACTTTGAACCCTCTCTGAATATCGAAACTCTTAGCTACTCTTTACACCTCACGATTGAAGAAGGGGCGCAACATCGCGTCGGCATGATAAAAGTTTTCGGAAATTGCACTACGCAAACAAACATTATCTTGCATGAAAGCCTTCTTATTCCAGGAGAAATCTTTAACATTGATAGCCTGAAAAGAACTGAACAAAAGCTCTTAAATGTGGGCTACTTTGAGAATGTCAATGTCTATGCTGTAAAGTCCGAAGGCCTATTGGGCCTTGGAGATTGCTATCGCGACGTGCATATAGAAGTCAAAGAAACCTCCACAGGAAATTTTGGAGCTTTTGCAGGATTTAGCACTGCCGAAAGTTTATTTGGAGGAATCAACATCACTGAGCGTAATTTTAATTATAAAGGGTTCTCAAATATTTGGAGAGATGGCTTTCAAGCTCTTCGCGGCGGGGGTGAATATGCCCACGCAACGATCCAAGTGGGTTTAAAAAGTCGTAAGTATATCTTCTCTTGGGCAAAGCCTTTCTTTATGGACACTCCTTGGACTGTAGGCTTTGATGTCGAACGTTCCAATAATCGCTATATTTCCGACGACTATGATATCACGAGCGATGCATTTACTTTGCATGCCACCTATCGCATCAATTCATTTGTTCGTTTTGGCTGGCACTACCGCCTCAAAAACTCGAATGTCGGCATCGAACATAATAAAGATGACAAGGGCACACTTGCTCACGACGCTCGTTTAGGTGGGTTAATTTCAGCTTCAGGAATATCCTGGACTTATGACTCTACTGACCACCCTATCCTTCCTCGCAAAGGGATTAAATCGCGCTTGGAACTTGAATATGTGGGCTTGGGCGGAGATCACACTTACTTCTGCGCCTCCTACTTAAATGGATACTACCGCCCTTTAACCAATAAGGGTGTCTTTAAACTGCGGGCTGATTTTCGTTTTATTCTGCCTTTCGGATCTACTGGTCGCCACGATGTACCTTTAGACGAAAGGTTGTTTCTTGGCGGTGATTCATTGGTGCGCGGCTACAGATCTTACCGATTAGGGCCGCTATATGACGGTACCGATGATCCTCGCGGTGGTATTTCCCAACAATATTATTCAGCGGAATTCGCTTACAAATGGCATGATAAACTTGAGCCTTTTGTTTTCATTGATGCCGGATTTCTTGATCAGAACCCCCTTAGGGTAGGACGTCCCTTCGTTTCAAGTGGTTTTGGAACTCGTATAAAAATTATTGAAAGCATCCCTTCTTTGACTCTTGGAGTGGGCTTCCCATTAAATGCTAAAAAAAGCACTCAAGTTAAAAACTTCTTCATCACGGTGGGAGGAAAATTTTAAATTGTTAAAAAGAGCGATTTAAAGTACAATGAGCTATTAATTTTTACAATAAATACTTCACCTTGGGAAGTATTTTAACAATTTAAACTGTAACTTTGGAGTATACAATGAAAAGATTAAGATTCCTGAGATCATCCCTTGGAGCACTGAGCATTGCGGCAGCTTCTCTATGTTTGGCAACTTCCCTCCATGCTGCAGAAGCAAGTGGCTTTTCATCAAACAATGATAAACCTGTAAAAATTGGTGTCGTCAACTTCAAGCTTGCTGTTGAAGATTCAAAAGCCGGCAAACTAGAACAAACCAATTTTGAAAATCTGAAAAAGCAAATGGAATCTGTTCTAGAAGAAAAAGAAAAGAGCTTAACCGAAATTGCTGCAAAATTTAATGACCCTGACTATCTCGATAGCCTATCGGCAGAAGCTGAAAATGAGTTGAAGCATAAATTTCGCACAATGAATCAAGATCTCACTCAAATTCAAAATCAGTATTATCAGACTTTGAATCAAGCGAACATGAAAGTTCTGCAAAAGCTTAATGACGTTGTTGCTGAAGCAGCAACGAAAGTTGCAAAAGAGAGAGGTTATGACCTTATCGTTAATGATGACAGCATCTATTTTTCTCGCGGAAGTTTGGACATCACTAATGCAGTGATCGAAAACATGAACGTGCAATTCGACAAAGAGCAAAGAGAAAACAAAAATACAGCCTCCCCTTTAAAATAGGATGAGCTGCTGAATTCAGCTTGTTATTTCAGTTTCCGGCACAAAGCCCCTTGCGACCTGCTGCAAGAGCCAGCAGGTCGCACATACTCGATTAGCCTACAACACATTTAAGAATCTGAAAGATGAGAAAACAAAACTTTACCCTTAGAGAACTTGCTGAATACACAGAGACCACATTAATTGGCGACCCGGAACATGTCATTGAAAATGTTGAAACTTTAGAGTTGGCCGGACCCTCTGATGCGTCTTTTCTTTCTAATCCTCTTTATGAAAAGGCGATGAACAAATCCAACGCCGGGGTCATTTTTGTCTTACCCACTATTACACTGCCAACTCGTGGGAATTTTCTTGTTGGCGAGACCCCTTCCTTAGCCTTTCAAAAAACCGCAGAAGCCATCCATGGTTCTAAACGCGAGTTAACAGGCTTTGCGGGCATTCATCCCACCGTTATCATTCACGAATCGGCCATCATAGGCAAAGATGTCACTATAGGTCCGTATGTAGTCATTGACAAAGGTGTTTGCATTGGCAACAAAACAACTATCAATGCACACTGCTATATTGGCCCCCATACGGTTGTTGGTGATGAATGTCTTTTACATAGCCATGTCAACATCCGTGAAGAATGTATCATAGGCAACAGAGTAATTTTGCAACCAGGGTGCATCATTGGAGCCTGCGGCTTCGGCTATACGACCAATCGCGAGGGCAAGCATCAAAAGCTCCTGCAATTAGGCAAAGTCATCATTGGAGATGATGTTGAAATCGGTGCAAATTCAACTGTTGACCGCTCTCGTTTCAAATCGACAGAAATCAGGCGTGGAACAAAAATCGACAATCTTGTCCAAATTGGCCACGGGGTGATTATTGGAGAAGATAATATCATTGTCGCTCAAACCGGTATTGCAGGCTCAAGTCAAACAGGAAAACGTGTGACACTTGCTGGACAAGTGGCTGTTGCAGGTCATCTCAAAATCAGTGACAATGTCGTCATTGCAGGCCGCGGGGGCGTGGCAAAATCAGTTGAAACCCCAGGTACATATGGTGGGTATCCCCTCCTTCCTCTAAATGACTACAACCGCATGCTCGTGCATATGCGCAACTTGGACAATTTAACAAAAAAAATCAAAGAGTTAGAAAAGAAACTCGAATCTCTAAAAGCAACATCACCCTAAGCGCCTGCCACAAAGCTGTCGAGTACAGCCGCTGAGTCTCACATCACACACGTATCATCACAACACGCACATATAAAGACGCAACGCATAAACACGCACGAGCAAAGAACAGCAGAGGATAAGCAGGATCGCAAGCGGCAGTATGGGCAGTAAGGCAATAGATGGATTTGCAGCTAATCCAAGATAGTGGATCTCACTTTGTAGCCCGTAGCTAGGGTGTTGTTTTTGTGCAATAAATATCGGGATAAAATCACAAACATCTAAGCGTAAAAAACTTCATAAAATGAACACCCTAGCAAGTCGTCGCTTGTGTGAAACAATAAATTAATTAAATAGTATTAAATATATGATTAACTTAATTGAATTCACTAATCTGTAGTTAAATATCCTGGCAATCCTGCCGCTTGCGATCCTGCTT
>JACCVN010000321.1 GCA_013698165.1 Parachlamydiaceae bacterium
GCTTTTCATTTTCCTCAGTGCCTGAAAATATTGCTTGCTTTAAGTTTTCCAAATCATTCATTGTACTTTCGGTATCAAATGAATCCTTATTATCATTCTGAAACTTAGCCCACCCATCACAAAAATCTGGCCCAAAAAACATCTCTGTTAGTATACATCCTAAGCTCCAAGAATCTACAGCCAATTCTGCTGTTCCCTTATTTGCTTCAGGGGGACGAAATTGCTGAGTGCATATTCTTAGCTGGCTAGAATCGCCAACTATCGAAGCGCTGCCGTAATCATATAATTTTACTTCACCATTTTTAGTAATTAGAATATTTTCAGGCTTTATGTCACCATGTACCATATTTAGTGCATGGAAGTCTTTAATTGCTTCTGCAACGCCTTTTGCTATTGTTTTTTTTACATTAAAAATGTTATCTAAGGGTATGTCTCCTTGAACATTACCATTAATTTCTTTATGAAGGTTAAAACCTTCTAAAAATTCCATTGGATTATTACTTCTCGGCAATTCGTTTAAGATACTACTTAATTCACTACCGTGTTCATAGTCCATAGTAATACCCATAGTAGCAACAGATCTATTATGGAAATCTGTAACAAAATAATTCATAGGCACTCCTCTTACTAGACGAGTTGAGCTGCCCTGAGAGACAATTTTGTTTATCTCAATTTCATTGTCGGAGAGCGCGGCTGTCATTTTTTTAAAAGCTATTAATGTTTCTTTATCTCCCTTGAAATTTTTACCTAGATACACCACACTACCTGAACCAGTTCCTAATTGTTTATTTGACAACACTGTTGTTCCAGAATAAAGACCTTCACCTGGTGTAAAGACGGCTGCAAAAAATGTTGTATCCTTTAAAGGATAGTAAGTAGGTTCACTTAATGTATCCAACTCGCCAGTCCATCCTTTAAAGTCAAAATCATCTACAATGCCTTTTACAAAATCACAATCAAAATTAATTTCTTCCTCTTCCAAAAGAAAGTCATCTTCATTATCCTCAGCATCTTGTGCTTCAAATATATCCGATAAATCTTCGGCTTTTGAGGGAGTTTCAACAGGAGTATTAAAGCTATTTAAAAAATCGTCTTCATTCTCTATAAAATTAGGTTGCTTTTCAACTTTACCGGACAGATTATCGTCTGGAATATCAAAAAAAACGTCTAAGTCCAGTCTTGATTTAAAATTTTGGACTTCGGGAGAAGCGCTTTTACTGGAATCCTCCTCATTCTCTAGCAAATTAGGCTGCCCCTGAGCGTCATGGGTTTCAACTCGATTCGAATGATTATCGGGGGGACTATCCAAGCTATTTATAAAAGCATCCATCTCTTTTCCTAAATTGGAATTCGAGGTTACAGCCTTTTTCTCAAGAGAAGGAATATGTTTATTATTATCGCCTAAAGTATGTGCTTTTTTTGAAGTAAGTTGATGATCTTTTAGGGTAACCTGATTTGCAATCTTTCCACCTACATTTTTTACCGCTAAAGCATTATTTTGAGTAAAATTTTTATCCGGTTGATTATTTACTGTGCTCCGATTAATCCTAGGTGGAGGCCTTAAATCTGCTTTTCTGCGCGAATTTTTCTCAATCAATACATCTTTAACTGAAGCTGCTAATTTTTGGGGATTAATATTTTTATCTTCCTGTATCTCAGTCTTTTTTGCTACTGAGGGGGGCACCGTAAAATTTGAAATGCTCCCATTGTTACTAATCTTTTCAGGATTTACATTCATAAAAAACCCCTTTTTTAATTAGGGATAAGTGGTTTGCTATAACGTATATATAGCAGTTTCTAATGCTCAATTAATTTATTATAGCATTATTGCGTTTATTGTGTAAGATGCCTAGTTTTTTGCTAACAGATGCCAGGTCTTCGCTGATGTAAGAAGTAAAATGAAAAAAGAGTGATAAAGGCCATTACCAAATAAACAAATTTCTTAAATCAACCGAAATTATTCTTTTTTACGTTTTATTTGAAATGAAAATAGGAAATCAAATTTTTTCAGTTATGCTCCATAAGGAGATTAAGAATAGTTTTGTGCCCCGTCTTGTA
>JACCVN010000355.1 GCA_013698165.1 Parachlamydiaceae bacterium
ATGCGGTGCAGCCTTTCGAGTCGCGACCAGCCCAACCAGGCACTGCGTCCGGCTTTCCATAGGATAAAGCTAATGCCAATAATTGTGAGCAAGATTAACCGATGGCTAATACTAGCTTCTGTAGTGGCTAAAGCTCCCCAAGCAAGAGTTAGTACTATAGCGGTATCGCGGGCAGCATCGGCAAGGGCAGAGATCCTTCCGGGAGTTTCAGTGCCATGGATTTCTGCAGCAGAAAGCAGACCTTCAGCCTGAGCTTCAGCAATATGACCAAGGGCATCTTTGCCTTTAAAATGTGCATAAGAGGGTTTTTCAGAATTATCCATACATGGCCTATTGAATGATCAGGTGGTGGGTCCGTCGATAGAAAGTGCGCATCTGCTCCTCAACTTCTGCCGATAGGGGTAGACTTTTTTGGCAATTCGGCAGGCTATCTAAAAAGATTTTACCATATCCCTTAGTAATAAGGCGAGTATCTAAGCAAATTATACATCCTCTATCATTATTATGACGGATCAGTCGACCAAAGCCCTGTTTAAATTTGACGATGGCATTTGGCAACGAGTATTCAGTAAAAGCGTCACCTCCCTGTGCGATAATTGCTTCAGTGCGGGCTTGAATAATTGGTTCTGTTGGAACTCTAAAGGGGAGCTTGACAATGATTACGCAACGCAAGGCTTCGCCGGAGACATCGACACCTTCCCAAAAAGAGTCAGTGCCGAATAATACCGAACGTGGGGTAGTTTTAAATTGATTAAGCAGTTTTTGCCGATTGGTATCGCCTTGTTTGTAAAGATTAAAACGTCCATTTTGTAAACGTTCGGCTAAAAGCTCATGACATTTTTGCATCATTCCGTAAGAAGTAAAAAGGACGAAAGTGCTGCCACGGCTAGCAACAATGGCATTCCAAATCTGTTCGGTGGCAGCAGCAATAAAATTTACATTTTGCGGGGGAGGAAGGTCCTTAGGAACAATGAGTAAAGCTTGCTTGGCATAATTGAAGGGGGAATCATAAATTCGTTCGACAAGTTTTTTATTCGGCAAAGCTTCTTCTGTCATCCCAAGGCGTTTTCGCACGTAATCAAATTGATGGTTTGTGGAAAGGGTGGCACTGCAAAGGATGACTGCTTGAAATTTACTGAAAAGTGCTTTGGCCATTAAGGATGAGATGTCCAAGTAGGCACTGGCCACACTGGTGTTAATGCCTGATTTTAGGGGGGAAAGCTCGATCCAGCGCACCTTTTCACTTGTGGGAATCTTAAGGATAAGGTTTTCTACCAGTAACGATTGATTTGCAAGCCGGTCAGCAAAGGCGATAATATCTAGACGTATGCTTTTGCTCTGCTCTTGAAAGCGATCATGGTTGAGTTCTTTGAGGTCAGCCTCAATGTTATAGATCGATTGGACATAATTTCGGCATGCAGAGATCAATGACTTTGCTGAGGGAATGACTTCTTTTTGCCAGAGAGGCTGATCAAATTGTTCAGCATAAAGGCGCAGTTTGCTTTCTTTTGATGTGTTATCTTCCTGATTTCGATTTTGCAGGTCTGCAAAATCGGTTAAGGCTTGAAAAGTATCTTGGATGCGTTTGACAAGATCATTTCGCATGGCCGGTAAGTCGATGTTAAGCCTTAGAAAAATTGAACTGACATCTGCAGGAGGGGCTCCGGGAAAGCATTGACTAAGTTTTTCACGCAATAAGGGGAGCTTGCCGGATGCTTTCTGAACATTTTCAGAAGCAAGTCGCTTTAGTGTGCGCAAAAGACTTAATTTACTGATTTTTTCACCAAAGAAGTCTGTGGCAACATCTTCGATATGATGCGCTTCATCGATAATCACATGACTGTAATAGGGCAAAACCGCTGAAGAAGTATAATTTTCTGTTTCTAATCGAAGGGATAGATCTGCAAATAGCAGATGGTGGTTGACGACCAGAATCTGTGCATCTTCAGCGTGCCGACGGGCTTTGAAAAAAAAGCAGCGCTGGTAATGGGGGCATTGGGTGTTGCTGCAAGTGTCGCTTTCTGCTCCAAGT